>CAZQGZ010000052.1:0-18898 GCA_964592935.1 uncultured Chitinophaga sp.
CGGGTGCGAGGTTGATTGATTGAGATTTTCCATTGTCCTGGTTTTATTGAAGGATGAAAATAAATAAAAAAGAGGCTGTCTCAAAAGTAACTTTAAAAAGATCTCTCGCCAAGACGCAAAGTCGCAGATTGATTTTCAATCTGATTTTTTGCGTCTTGGCGTCTTGGCGTGTAATATAGGTTATGAGACAACCTCTTTTTTTTATACAACCTGAATTATCTTAATCGAAACCAGTTTTGTCCTTGACAATTTTATTCAGCGATTTTATTCTGGAATAAATAAGAATACCTCCGATAAAAGCAGCCACTACCAGGATAAGGAAAAACATTTTCTTATCCGTAAAATCATCCCAGAAACTGGTCATAACCCCCGCAATTTTTCCTCCAATAGAAGTAGAGAGGAACCATCCTCCCATCATCAAAGCCGTAAGACGCGGCGGCGATAATTTGGAAACCAGCGATAGTCCCATGGGACTGAGAAAAATTTCACTGATCGTAAATATGAAATAGGTTAGCCATAACCAGATGGCAGATGCTTTATGCGTATAGATGGAAGGCACCGACATGATGGCAAAGACCATGGCCAATGCGGATAAGCCGGAAATGAACAAGGCCATGCCAAACTTGGACATGGTAGTCGGTTCTTTACCCCGTTTTCGTAACCAACTGAAGAAAGGAACAAAGAATAAGGTCAGTAACACAATAAACAGCGGGTTAATGGATTGAAATAATTCTGTATTGGTCAGTTTGACCTCTTTGCCGTTGGGCCATTGATCTTTGGGGACATTGACGAAATAGGGATCGGGGCCCATCTCCTGTATAACATGACCGCTATCGTCTTTTACTTCCCGCATATAAGGATCAAGTTTATTGACCAGCCTTGGAGTGTCTGTTACTCTTTGCATTGGAAAAAGAGCTCCGGTTATCCTGGCTGTAGAAGGCGAAGCAACCCTGTCCGTATGTTTCTCGGCCCATAACGTAAGTCCTGTTGAGTTTTGATTATAAATGGTCCAGAATGCAATGGCAATGGCAAAGATGAACAACAAAGCGCCGATGCCTCTTTTGTCCTGTCCCTTAGCTCTTATCCATAGAGAAATGTAGAATGCAATGATTGGCAGACAGGCAAAAATAAACGCATCATTTGCCTGGGTTCCCATGATCGGTGCGCCAAACATTTTTGTGGGCAGGATCCATCCAATGACGGCTGCAATAATTGCAGGAAGGAACACGGTAGAAAAAATTTTTCCCAGCGACATATCTTCAGCCTGCACGGGTTTTCTTACATCTGCATCTTTGATCTCTTTATTCTTTAATGCAGTACTGAGCAGGATCAAACCGATGATCAGACCGATACCGGCTGCTGCAAATGCATAACCCCAGCCGTATTTGTTCCGGAGATAAGCGGCCACAAAATTGCAGACAAAGGCGCCGATATTGATTCCCATGTAAAAAATATTATAGGCATTATCCTTCAGCGGCTTCAGGTCTTCCCGGTTGTAAATATTCCCCAGCAGGGTGCTGATATTGGGTTTGAAAAATCCGTTTCCGACAATGATCATGGCGAGTGCGGCAAACATGGCCGTATTCCCTGGTATGGACAGGCATAAATAACCTGCCGCCATCAATGAACCACCGATAAAAATGGATTTAATATACCCGAGATAGCGGTCAGCGATCAGTCCCCCGATAAACGGGGTGAGGTAAACCAGCGCGATAAAACTTCCTACAATGTCTGCACCGATTTTTTCATCAAATCCTTTCCCCCCGGTTTTATTATCGATCATGTATAACAGTAAGATGCCCACCATCAGGTAATAGGCAAATCGTTCCCACATCTCCGTGAAAAAAAGGATATATAATGCTTTCGGGTGTTTGCCGGTTTTATGATCCGGTCGTTGAATGGCATCCTGCGTTTGGCTCATACAATCGTTTTAATTTTTTTAAATCAGAGTCCTTGTAAATATAAGGATTCAAAATACAGAAAATTAACCATTCAAATATTTTTCGGATTATCTTTAACCCATAATATCCGTAATTTCCAAAGCGCTAAAATCCAGCAACCTAAACAACCATGAGAATCCTTATTTTAGGCTCAGGCGGCAGGGAACATGCTTTTGCCTGGAAACTTTCGCAGAGCCCTCTTTGTGAAAAACTCTTTATTGCCCCGGGGAATGCAGGCACCGCAGCCTTTGGCACCAACCTCGCAATCGCCGTTACTGATTTTGAATCCATAAAGAAAGCCTGCATCGATAAAAAGATCGATTTGGTTGTGGTGGGCCCTGAAGAACCATTGGTAAAAGGAATTACCGATTTCCTGATCAGCAGCCCGGCATTAAAAAATATCGATGTGATCGGTCCGGGTAAAAACGGGGCAAGACTGGAAGGAAGTAAGGCTTTTGCCAAAGAGTTCATGATGCGTCATAACATCCCAACCGCATCCTACAAAGAATTTACACTGGATAATTACCGGGAAGGAGTGCAATATATCATGCAGCATGAACTGCCTGTAGTTATGAAAGCCGATGGCCTTGCAGCAGGAAAAGGTGTGGTCATCTGCAGCAATCATCTCGAAGCGATCGCTGAGTTTGAATTGATGATACAAAGAGCCAAGTTCGGCGAAGCAGGAAAAAAAGTGGTGGTCGAACAATTCCTGAACGGGAAAGAATTATCGGTCTTTGTTTTAATGGATGGAAAGAATTATGTGATTCTCCCCGAAGCAAAGGATTATAAAAGAATAGGAGAGAAAGACACGGGTCCCAATACCGGCGGCATGGGAGCTATCAGCCCGGTCCCTTTTGTCACGGCAGCATTGATGAATAAAATAGAAGAGAAAATAATCCGGCCAACAGTAAAAGGATTGATACAGGAAGGACTGGAATACAGGGGCTTTATCTTTTTTGGTTTAATGATCACCAACAATGAGCCCTACACGATCGAATACAATTGCCGGATGGGAGATCCCGAAACAGAAGTAGTATTACCTCGGTTGAAAAATGATCTTGTTGAATTATTCAGCATGGCGGCCCGGCAGAACCTCGATAAAATACAGATTGAAACGGATCCGAGAACAGTTTGTGCGATCGTGGCCGCAAGCGGAGGCTATCCCGGTGAATATAAAAAAGGATTTGAAATAAAAGGATTCGGGGATATTAACCCGGATGACAGTATCCTGTTTCATATGGGTACATCCGTTGAAAACGGGAAAATGGTGACGAATGGCGGAAGAGTATTTTGCATTGCTTCTTACGGAAGATCTGTATTTGATGCTGTGGAGATCACCAAAGAAGAAATGGAAAAAGTTTCTTTTACAAAGATGCAGTACCGCAGCGATATCGGGTATGAATTTGACTGAGACCTGATTGCCAAATTTGCCATACCAGTCAAATCAGATTCCGATATGACGCATATGACAGATTTGACCCATTTGAATTATATGGCTTAATTTTCCTTTGAAGCATTAACTATGGATGTACACTACCACGACTACCTGCAACTGGATAAGATCCTGAACGCCCAGTTTCCCGAAAGCGATAAACATCATTTGCCCGCACACGATGAGATGTTGTTCATTATCATTCACCAGGCTTATGAACTTTGGTTCAAACAACTGCACCATGAAGCCGATTCCATCGTTGCCATTATGAGTAAACCGTCATTGAATGATAATTCACCCGAACTGCAGACCATCGTTCACCGCCTGGATCGCTGTGTAACTATCCTTCGCGTGCTGGTTCACCAGGTCGATATCATGGAAACCATGACACCGATGGATTTCCTCGATTTCAGGGATATGCTCCGGCCGGCATCGGGTTTTCAAAGCTGGCAATTCAAGGAACTGGAAGCCAAACTGGGTTTGAAATTCGAATATCGTCATGGCAAAGAGTATTACACATCCCGGTTAAAGCCCGAACATGTTGCTATCATTAAAAAAGCAGAAGGCAACAGGTCTTTGACCGATCTGCTGAATAGCTGGCTGGAAAGAATGCCATTCTTAAAGAAAGGAGCTGATGATTCATTCTGGAATCATTATAAAACGATTTATGGCAACAGCCTAGCAGATGCTGAGAAAAATAACATCACTGCATTTGAAGAAATTTTTGGAGAACAATCAGCAACTGCAGAACGTTCCTTATCACCCGCCGCCTGCCGGGCCGCTTTATTTATTATGTTGTACAGGGGATATCCGTTATTGCAACTGCCATTCCGTTTATTGAATGCCCTGCTGGATATTGATGAACAATTAAGTTCCTGGCGTTACCGCCACATGAACATGGTGCACCGCATGATCGGTACCCGGATCGGAACCGGCGGAAGCTCCGGGAAGGATTATTTAAAAGCAGCGGCGGACAAACATTATATCTTTAAAGAGATCGCACAGCTCAGCAGTTTTCTGATAGAAAGAAGGAAATTACCCCCTCTTCCCGCAGAGATCGAAAAACAATTAGGGTTTAGCTAAGAGGAAAAAGAGTAATGGAGAAAAGGAGTGAACCCGAAGAGCTCAACGGTTTGAATCACATTGCGGACTTTTTTCTCCTTAACTCTTTTTCTCTTTTATTTTCTTAGCCTAAAAAAACCTTCCTTCGCCATCAAACGTCCTGTAAGGATTACTGAAGAAGCGATCCACTACTTTATTAAAATCATCTTTGTAAACTACCGGGGTGCTGTGACCCGAGCCGGGCAAGATCCATAAATAGGACCGGGGAATATTTTTATAGATCAGCATCGTATGTTCTTCTTTTATCACATCATGATCTCCGCCAATGACCAGCGTTGGACAATGAATAGTATGCAGATCAGTAAGAGGAATATGCGGCTGCTCCGCCAGCAACCGGTATAACTTTAATGCATTTTTTTCCTCATCGGTTTTTGTGGATTTGTTTTTTAGTTCCGTCAGCGTTGGCATCACCATGTCCCATATCTGCTGGGGTACAGCCGTTGTATCCGGAACCAGATTTGCTCCCGTAATGGCCAGTTTTTTTACTTTCCCGGGATGCCGGATCGATAATAATAACCCGTTGATGCCGCCGTCACTCCACCCGATAACATAGGCAGAATCAATTTTCATAACATCCAGCAATGCGGCATAATCATCGGCCATCATCTCATATGTAAGGCTATCTCCTTTATCGGCTGATCTTCCCTGTGACCGGCTGTCAGCAATAATGACTTTATATTTTTTACTGAAATAAGGGATCTGGTAAACAAAATTACTGATGGATCCTCCATTGCCATGAATGATCAGCAGGGGCTGGCCCTTACCATACACTTCAGCATACATTTTTATGCCGCGGATATCATAATATTTCCCGGCCAGTTTATTTTTCCCATAGGGACTTTTAGGGTCATTCATTAATTTTTGAAAGTCTTCAGAAATTTTTTTCAGATCCTGCGCTGATGAACCGGCCATAATACAACAGGCAAATGCAAGCAATGCAATATATTTTTTCATGTTTCTTTTTTTTTACAAGTTAGGAAAAATGAAAGGATCAGGATTTCCTGTTCTTGCTGATGAATAAAAAATAAATACAAACGGTCATGGCAATAGCGGAAGTGGTTATAAATGTACTGGCGCTGCCCAGTCCTGTCCACAGGGCCCCCGCAAGTAAACTGGCCAGCAACGAGCAGATGCTCTCACAGGAAGTATAAAATCCAATGGCCGTTGCTGTGTTTTCATGGTGTGCCAGGTTGGTGATCCACGCTTTGCTCACTCCTTCGGTAGCGGCCGCATAAAGGCCATACATAAAAAAAAGCAGGAAGATGACCGGGATAGAAGGCGCAAATGCAAATCCCCCGTACACGATGGCGAAAAGAATAAAGCCTAAAGGAATTATTTTTTTAAAACCTAGTTTATCCGCCAATATACCCATAGGATATGAAACAGCGGCATATACGAGGTTGTAGACTACATACGCGGCAATGGTGATTGTATCAGCATTAAACCTTGTCCCGAGAAAGATCACCGTATCATCACCGATGGTTTGTTTGGTCACCAGCAACAGGAAAATATCCGAACTGTTGAACAGGGCAAAGACCAATAATCCCGCTGTTACTTTTTTGTATTCCGGCGATGCGATCTTCCAGTAGTTGAAAAAAGAAAAAAAATTCCCTTTGCCTAATGTGGAAACAGGTTGTCTTTTTTCCTTCAGCAAAAAAATTAAAAGAATGGAAAGAATGCCGGGTATAAAAGCGAGATAAAATAGTGTTTTATACTCGCCGGGATAAAAGAACAAAAACAACAACGCGATAACGGGACCGATGGCGGCGCCCACCGTATCCATGCCGCGGTGGAATCCGAAAACCCTTGCTTTGGTTTCCGGGGTGGCTTCCTTTGATAACAAAGCATCGCGGGCTGCCGTACGTACACCTTTCCCGAGGCGGTCAAGGGTCCGTACAAAAAAGATCCAGAGCGGGTAAACAAACGTTGCCATCAATGGTTTTGAAACAGCGCTAAAGAAGTAACCCCATTTGACAAAGGGTAAACGCAATCCTTTTTCATCACTCAGCTTGCCAAAATATCCTTTGCTGATCCCGGCTGTAAAATTGACTACACCTTCCAAAACGCCAATCAGGAAAACGCTGAAGCCGATCTCTTTTAAATAAACAGGAATAACCGGGTAAAGCATTTCACTGGCGATGTCGGCCAGCAAACTGACAACCGATAAAATCAAAACGGTTCTTGTAATGATTCGCATAGTGTGAAGTTAATTGAAAAACCGGGCAAGGGATTTTGCGGAAGATTCCCGGGGAGTTTCGTAAACTGAAAATCTTTTCAACGTATTTTGACAGTAAATGAAAAATTAAAAAAAACGCTTGCCCGGCAAGGTTTTGCTTTGATAATTCGAATTATTTCCTCCACCTTTGCTTCCATTAAATCTGAGAATCATTAATGGGACTTTTTAACTGGTTTACGCAAGAAATAGCTATCGACCTGGGTACGGCCAACACCCTCATCATACATAACGACGAAGTAGTGGTTAACGAACCGAGCATCATTGCCCTGAACCGGAACAACCCCAAGGAAGTACTGGCTGTGGGGAAGAAAGCGCTGATGATGCATGAGAAAACCCATGAAAGCATCCGCACCGTCCGCCCGCTGAAAGACGGTGTGATAGCGGATTTCAACGCTGCAGAGCTGATGATCCGGGAACTGATCAAACTGGTCTATCCTAAAAAGAAACTCTTCCCCCCCAGTTGGCGGATGATGATCTGCATTCCGTCCTCTATTACCGAAGTGGAAAAAAGAGCGGTGCGCGACAGCGCCGAACAGGCCGGAGCCAAAGAAGTGTATTTGATCCATGAACCCATGGCAGCCGCGCTGGGTATAGGTATTGACGTGGAAGAGCCGGTAGGAAACATGATCATTGATATCGGAGGCGGTACCACAGGTATCACCGTTATTGCACTGGCGGGTATCGTTTGCGATCAATCGATCCGCATAGCCGGTGATGAATTCACGGCCGATATCATGGAAGCACTTCGCCGCTATCATAGTTTGCTGATCGGTGAGCGAACCGCCGAACAGATCAAAATACAGGTGGGAGCTGCCATGAAAGAGATTGAAAATCCTCCTGACGATTTCCCGGTCAACGGGCGTGACCTCGTAACCGGTATTCCCAAACAGATCATGGTGAGCTACCAGGAAATTGCAGAAGCATTGGATAAAAGTATTTTCAAGATTGAAGAAGCGATCCTGAAAGCGCTGGAACAAACTCCTCCTGAACTGGCTGCCGACATTTACCGCCGCGGTTTATATATTACCGGTGGCGGGGCCTTGCTGAGAGGTTTGGACAAAAGGTTAAGCAATAAGATCAAACTCCCGGTACATATTGCCGATGATCCGCTGAAAAGCGTGGTCAGGGGTACCGGGATTGCTTTAAAAAATTACAGCAGGTTTCCTTTTGTGATGAGATAAAAAAGGTACAAGGCATAAGGAACAAGCCCTTAATCAATGCGCAACATATTCCTTTTCATCCGCCGTTATTTTACCTTTTTCACTTTCCTCATATTGCAGGTGGTGTCCTTATGGTTTTTGTTTAATTATAACCGGTTTCACCGCGCCAAATTTTTGGGTATTGCCAATGAAATGACAGGACGCATCAATTCACAGTACAATAAACTCGAAGATTATTTCAACCTGAAAGAGGAAAACCGGAGGGTCCACCGGTTCAACGATTCTTTATTGAACCTGCTTCCCCGCAATTTTATGAAGCGGGATACCGGTATCCAGTCAGTCAGGGATTCGGTATCATTCGATTCAACCGGGCGTTTCCGGCGCTATTACCTGCGAACAGCCACCGTGGTTTATAATACGGTCAATGCACAGAAGAATTATATCCAGTTAAACCGGGGATCCGGCCAGGGAATTAAAGATAATATGGCTGTTGTTAGCTCGGATGGATACGCGGTGGGCGTGGTGGTGAATGTCAGTGCAAATTATAGCCAGGTCATGAGCCTGCTTCATGTGCAGAGTTCGGTGAGTGCGGCTTTAAAGAAAAGCGGTGAGTTCGGGACCCTGGAATGGGATGGCAAAGATCCCCGTTATCTTCAGCTCAAACGAATACCACAAACGGTTAAAGTGATGGTGGGCGATACGGTGATGACCAGTTCCGTTTCTTTCATTTTCCCGTCCGGGTACATGATCGGAACCATTGCCGGAATTAAAATAGATAATACAACAGGCATGTATTTGCTGAAAGTGAAGACGGCCGCCGACTTTTATAACCTGCAACAGGTGCATGTCATTGAAAATACCGGTTATGACGAGCAGACCAGTCTGAACGCCGATACAAAAAAGAAAATTGAGGAATTTAAAAAGAACCCCCGGTGAGTGATTATTTAAAACATTTTTTACGTTTTGCATTCTTTATCCTGGTCCAGGTATATGTGCTGAACAGGATCCCGCACCTGCACCGGTTCATCATACCTTATTTATATTACCTGCCCCTGCTATGGCTGCCGTTTTCTGTTTCCCGGGTTTGGCTGCTGGTTATCGGCTTTTTCACCGGGCTCACCCTGGACTATTTCATGATGACACCCGGCCTCCATGCAGCTGCCTGCGTACTGCTGGCTTATGCCAGGCCGTTTGTAATCAGTATTCTTACACCCAAAGACAGTTCTGAATACAATTACAGGGAACCATCGCCAAAAGCTATCCAGTGGACGCCATATGCTTTTTACGTCTTCGTGCTTACGCTGCTGCATCATAGTTATATGGTTTTTCTTGAATGGCTGGATTTCGGGAGTTTCCTTGATTTCATTGTCAAAGTACTGGCCACAACCGGCATCAGCATGCTGCTGATCTTTACAGTGGAATTATTATTCCCGCGAAGTTTGAAGTTCCGGACCAATACCTGATATGACTGCTTCTAAATTCATTGGCGGGTATCGCCAACAAAAATTTTTCATAAATCAGATTTTACAGGCAAATAGATTTGGAATCCCTCTTTTGTAATTCGTATTTTGCATATTCATAGAACTAATCTCAAAGCGCTGTATTTTAAACAGAGCCACAGGGGGTTTGAGTTGTACAGGGAGATTATTACTGTAATTCAACTCTGTGTTGCTCTGTTTCTCTGTAACTCTCCTGCTAAGACGGGACAAGTTGCGTTGAAAATACTTTTGAGAAAGCTTCAGGTGAATCATTCAACTTCATATTTCATACCTCTGACATTGTACAGCTAATATGCCTGTGTTCAACCAATCAAGAAGCCGTATCATCCGCCTGATATTCCTGGTTGCTTTTATTGTTATCATTGCCCAGTTATTTTATTTACAGGTTATATCGGGCAAATACCGCCGGATGGCCGACGAGAATGCGATTCTGCGTAAAACCATTTATCCCCCGAGAGGCCTTTTGATTGACAGGAATAATAAAATTGTTCTTAATAATACGATCACCTATGACCTGATGGTGACCCCGGCCCTTGCCAAAGGAATAGATACCGTTTTTTTCTGCCGGTTGCTGGAGATCGACACCGCTGAATTCAGGAAAAGGATCATCAATGCTATCGTAAAAAACAGTTCGCAAAAACCATCTGTATTTGAGGCTTCGCTGGCTCCCCAGAAATATGCACGTATCCAGGAGAATCTCTGGCGTTTTCAAAACGGATTTTATATTCAGGACAGACCCATCCGTTCTTATCCTTTTAATGCAGCGGCCAATATTTTAGGATATCTCGGGGAAGTGGATACCAATTACCTGAAGAAACATGCAGAAGACGGGTATGTAAGCGGTGACTATGCGGGTATGACCGGCATAGAAGCCAGTTATGAAAAAGTATTGATGGGTGAAAGAGGTGTGCAGGTTTTGATCAAGGATAATTTCAGCCGTATCCAGGGTTCCTATGAAAATGGAGCATTGGACCAGGAAGCCGTTGCCGGGAAAAATCTTTATTCAAGTCTTGATATTGGACTGCAGCAATTGGGGGAAAAACTGATGAATAATAAAGTGGGATCTATCGTGGCTATCGATCCAAAGACCGGTGGCATTCTGGCTATGGTCAGCAGCCCAACTTATGATCCGGGCCTGCTGACAGGTGCAGAGAGAAGAAAAAATTTTTCAGCCCTTTATACCGACCCGAGGCTGCCCCTGCTCAACAGGGCCGTGAATGCCAATTATTCTCCCGGCTCCACATTCAAGACCTTGCAGGCATTGGTGGGATTGCATGAGGGTGTCATTACCACGAATACAACATTTGGATGTTCGGGCGCTTTTTACGGATGTGGCAGCGCCAAACCCATGAAATGCCTTGACCCCGGCACTTTTTTCTTACGCACAGCGATCACTCATTCCTGTAATACCTATTTTGCCAACGTGATGCAACGGGTTATCAATAACCCCAAATACCCTTCGCAGGACAGCAGCCTGAGAAGCTGGGATAATTATATGTATGCATTCGGGCTTGGCAGGCGGCTTGGAGTGGATGTGCCAACCGAACAGAAAGGAAACATTCCCACTCCCGAATACTTCAATAAACTTTACGGTGAAAAACACTGGAACTATTGTACTTACCGTTCCGTGAGTATAGGACAGGGTGAAGTGAATGCCACACCATTGCAGGTGGCCAATGAAATGGCTTATATCGCCAACAAGGGATGGTTTATCATTCCGCATATTGTTGATTCCATTGAAGGAGGTGATGAATTTGGTTTGCTTGAAAAATATAAAAAGAAAAACGTACCGATTCCGATCCCCGACAGCATTTTTGAAGCCGTGCATGATGGCATGCAGGGTGTGATGGAAACAGGTACCGGGCGCGGTGCAAAAGTTCCCGGCATCAACGTTTGCGGTAAAACTGGAACCGTTGAAAATTATTACCGCGGGGTTAAACAACCGAACCACTCTTTCTTCTGTGCCTTTGCACCGAGGGAGAATCCGAAAATTGCGATCATGTGCGTGGTTGAAAACAGCGGCCGCTTTGGCGGTACGTATGCTGCACCCATCACCAGCCTGATGATAGAAAAATACCTGAATGATACTATCGCAGAGAACAGGAAGGCGCTGGAAGAACGAATGGCATCCATCAATCTTATTCCGCCCCTGATGATGCAGAAGATGAGATCAAAAGATTCCCTGCTAAAAGCAAAGGAAATGGAAAAAGTACCCAGGTTTGAAACGGGGAACGGTTTGGATACCTTTCAATCAGATGACAAACCGGTTGAAACGGAATTAAGAACAAAGAATGCAAAACAACCTGCCGATAATTCCGGAAAGGAACCGGTAAAACCGGAACTATTGGATAACGGCCGGTTGCTTCAGGCAAAACCGGATAAAAAAGATTCCTTAAAAAATAAGCAGAAGGTCAACAGATGAATCAACGGAACCCTGCCATATCAAGAGGAATAGACTGGAGTTTAGCCGGAATTTACCTGCTGCTGGTTGCCATCGGGCTTACTGCCATCTTTGCGGCTACATATAAAGAAGGGGATTCTGTTTTGCAGAGTTTTTTAAAATTCAAAACAGACTACAGCAAACAATTTTATTTTTTTGTAATCGGGACTGTGCTGGCCCTGTTTATTTTACTGACCGACAGCAAATTCTTTGCAGCAACAGCCAACCTGGGTTACCTGGCCGGGATACTGCTGTTATTATTGGTCTTTCCTTTTCACTCCCGTATTAAAGGAACCGAATCCATTATCAAACTGGGAGCGTTTAATTTTCAACCTGCAGAATTTTGTAAGATCTTTGTGGCGCTGGCGCTGGCCAAATATCTTTCCCGTCCCGAAACCGATTTTTCCAAAACCCGTTCACAGTTGATTGCGGCGGCAATTGCTTTTTTCCCGGCGTTATTGACTTTACTCCAGAGTGAAACGGGGCTGGCCCTGGTATTTTTTTCCTTTGCCATTGTGATGTACCGGGAGGGACTTCCTTCGGTAATCCTGCTCGTCGGGTTTGCTATAGCGGCATTGATCGTTGCTACGATCGTCATCGATCCGGATGTTTTAGCCATCCTGCTCACCATCATTGCCGGGATCGTCATTTATTTTTTCCAACAGCAGAAAAAAAAGCAAAAGGGTATCCTGGTAACTGTCATTTTATTATGGGTTCTGTGTGTCGGTATCCAGCGATTTGCTGTTCCATATATTTTTAAGCATGTTTTGCAGAAACACCAGGTAGAACGTATCTATGATCTTTTCGGAAAAGACAACCCTTATCATAAAAAAGGAGAAAGAGAAACGGCGGAAGAAACCAAAAAGAAAAATGAAAGCGGATCAAGCTATAACGTCAGGCAATCAAAAATTGCCATTGGCAGCGGAGGCATAAAGGGAAAAGGACTACTCAAGGCAACCCAGACCCGTTATGATTTTGTGCCGGAACAGCGTACCGACTTTATATTTTGTACGGTGGGTGAAGGATTTGGTTTTATTGGAACCATGGTCTTGCTGGGCTTGTACCTGTTGCTGCTCTTACGGATCGTTACCATTGCCGAAAGGCAGCGAAGTACATTCAGCCGCTGTTATGCCTATGGGGTGGCATCCGTTTTTTTCTTTCATATAACGATCAATGTGGCCATGACCATCGGCCTGGCGCCGGTGATCGGCATCCCGCTTCCCTTTGTCAGTTATGGCGGAACATCATTATTAACTTTCACCATCATGCTTTTTATTTTGATCAGGCTGGATGCAGACAGGCAGATGGTGGTGAGATAGAATCTCAAATCCCAAATCTCAAATTCCAAATTCCAAACTGAGAACGGACTTTTCTGTAATTGGAATTTGGAATTTGTACATTTGGAGTTTATGAAAATCATACCGCTTTCCGAAGGCCGGTTTACCATTGATAAAACCAAACTCTTTGTTCCCTTTGATGGTCACCATCCTGATTTGCAGAAAAGAACAAAAGGAAGTTTACTGGTGGAAATACAACCATTTGTTGTAATTACTTCAAAAGACATCCTGTTACTGGATTGCGGGCTTGGTTTAATGAATGATGGAAAACTTACATTGCACCAGAACCTGATGAATGCCGGTATCAATCCTTCCGAAGTGACGAAAGTATTGTTATCTCACCTCCATAAAGATCATGCCGGGGGTGCAGGCATTCAAAGCAGGGGAACAGGAAGAAGCCTCTCTTTTCCCTATGCGAAATATTTCCTGCAGCGAAAAGAACTGGCCTTTGCATTTGAAAAAGGATTCCCTTCTTTCATTACAGAAGAACTGGCCTGTCTCCGGGATTCCGGTCAGGTGATATTACTGGACGGGGATGGTACGGTTGAAGATTATATTCAGTTTGAAGTAACCGCTGCTCATTCACCTTATCACCAGGTTTTTGTTATAAAAGATGATGGGGAAACAATTTTTTTTGGCGGAGATGATGCACCGCAACTGCAGCAGATGAAACACCGCTTCGTTGCCAAATATGATTATGACGGGAAAAAAGCCATGGAGCTGAGAAGGACCTGGTGGGAAAGGGGCAGGAAGGAAAATTGGACCTTTCTTTTTTATCATGATGTGAAAAACCCGGTTTGGAAATTTCAATAAAAAACCGGCCTTGATGCCGGTATGATATTTATTAAAATGGTTGATGTTATCACCACCTATTAATCAGCCATCAGCCGGTTGCGGCGCATGGGTCTGTGGTTTATTTGTTCCTGTCGTATTTTTTGAACTTCCCTGATGAATACTTCCTGGTGTTCATAGATCTGGTTGCATCTTTTTTCACCAACAATATCCTTGAATTCGGACCGGTAACGGATTCTTAATTCTGCAACCCGCAATTGAAGCATAGGCCTGTCATTCTTGTTTTCCCGGATCGTTGTTTTCCATTCCCGGAAATAACGCAGGAAAACCGGGTTGAACTTTTCCGCTTCAATCCTCGACAAACCCATCCTTCTTTGAATGAATTCCGTCATCTTTTCACGGATCTTATCATTATCACCATCACCATCCTGTGCAAAACAAACAGAAGAGGTAACAAATAATAAAACCAGTATGGTCAGTAATTTTTTCATTTTTATTTTAGTTCACCATCATTTCTTCGCTGCTTTCCAGGCCAGCTGTTTCATCCAGGAAATCCTGTATCTCTTTATCAGAAACATCTTTCATCAGTTCTTTTATTTCTTCGGGTTTTACAGGGCCGCTAGCTACTGCATCCCGGGCAACATATTCTTCGTCTGCCAATGTAACAAAATCCTCAATAACGGCTTTATCAACTTCCTTAATGCTCTTTTTCACCCATGCATAAGGTTGTTTCACCGGGTCAACAGATTTGCGGGTATTCAGAATAATTAATCCGGATAATACAACTACGCCGGTGACCACGGCTGCCGCAGCATACCTGAACCAACTGCGGTGAGTAAAGGAAACAACTTTTGTAACAGGTTTATTTCTTTTTTCAGCAAGGTTTTCAAAATATCCCTCCGGGATTGAATAGGGCATTGTTTTTTTCAAACCACTCAACAACGGGGAGAGAGTTTCCAGCTCTTCTTTACTTGATTGGTTAACGTTGTTTTCATGAACTTTCCGGATTGTTTTCTCTGCAAGCCCTTCAAAATAACCGGCAGGAACATCATACGGCATCTGCCTGGAAATATTCTTTAATGAAGGAGATAAATAACTTAATTCTTCAGCCGCATTGATTGCTTCCATTGCTTTGATGCGGTTCAAAACCAGTTCAGCCAACCCCTCAAAATATCCCGCAGGAACTGCATAGATATTCTCCGGGTTGACCGTGACCAACATGCTCTTCAGTTCATTCAACTCATTCAATATGTTCTCTTTTCTCGTCATTTCAACTTATCCGGGCTGTCCGGACCTTTAATAAGATGGTATTCAGGCTTCAAAGTTTAATGATTCAGCATATAATCCTCAATTTTCCTGACCGCATGGTGATAGCTGGCTTTAAGAGCCCCCTCGCTGGTATCCAGCACCCGGCTCATTTCCTCGTAAGGCATCTCGTCATAATACCGCAAACCAAACACAATGCGCTGTTTTTCAGGCAATTGCTGGATAGCTAATTGAAGCTTCCATTCAATCTTGCCGGAATCAAAATGCTTGTCCGCCCTGATCTTATTGCTCAACCCCGATTCCACGTCGCTCAGGCTTACCGAGGATCTTTTTTTCTGTTGCTCCAGGTAGGTCAGGCATTCGTTGGTCGCGATCCGGTAAAGCCAGGTATAAAGCTGGCTGTCTTCCCGGAAATTCTCGAGCCCGTTCCAGACCCGGATCAGTACGTTCTGAAGCACATCGTTGGCATCCTCATGCTCCACCACCATGCGGCGGATATGCCAGTACAATTTCTCCTGGTATTTTTTAATGATACTGGTATAGGCTTTCTCTTTCGTAACCGGGTTACGGAATTGTACGAGTAATTCGCTATCGCTTGTTGTTGTCAGGGCCATGGATGCCGGGCTTTGGTTCAGTTAGAATATCGGATCATCTGTTTGTTTAATGGGTTTACAATGCTTAAAAATAGAAAAGCTATCGGAGAAATTCATGAAAACAGCGTTATTTCTTCAACCGGCTTCGGATGTAGCGTTTGGAACGGGACTGGTGCAATACAGCAAAAACATGAATTTTATCTTCTTCAATCCTATAAATCATTTTATAGGGATATTTCTTGAGAAGAATGCGCCGGAAATCTTTGAAACGGACCTTTGAAAATGCAAAAGGGTTTCTCAATAAATCTGTTTCAGCCCTCATAACAGAGTCTCTCAATCTTTCTTTCAACAAAGTGCTTATTTCCTCGTAGTGACTTGCAATTGCGGATAAATCTTCTATTGATTCATCGGAATATTTGATCGTATAACGCCCGGCAAGCATTAATTACTTTTTACCAAAGACCTTGGTCTGCATTTCTTTGCTTGAATAGAATTTCATTTTACCGGAAATATACTTTTCCCATCGTTGCCCGAGAATAGCTTCTTCCTGTTTTGATAGTTTGACTGTTGAGTTGTCTGAAGATAGACTATCCCAGAGCTTTTCAGCTATTCTCCTTCGCTGGCTCTGAGGAAGAGAAAGTAATTGGTTAATGTCAACGGGCATAAGATTCTTTTCCTAAAATTAAGCATTTTTTCTTGCCATAACTTTTTCTGCCGCTGCCACAATATCCGGGACATCCAAACCATATTTTTTCAGCAGGTCGGTGGGTTTTCCGCTTTCTCCGAATGTATCTTTCGTACCCACATATTCAATGGGTACCGGGAAATTCCGCGAAGCACATTGCGCAATAGCATCACCCAAACCGCCGATGATATTATGCTCTTCGGCAGTTACCGCGCATTTTGTTTTGCGTATTGATGCAATGACCGCTTCTTCATCCAGGGGTTTAATAGTGTGGATGTTTATGACTTCAACGCTGATCCCTTTTGCCTGCAATATAGCGCCGGCCTGTATGGCATTCCATACCATATGCCCGCAGGCAAAAATGGAAACATCGGTTCCTTCGGAAAAAAATTGTGCTTGACCGATCTCAAAGTCTTTATCAGCCGTAAAGATGGGCCATACAGGTCTTCCGAACCGGAGGTAGACGGGCCCGGTATAATCCGCAATGGCTTCTGTTGCTTTTTTTGTCTGTGCATAATCACAGGGAACGATCACCGTCATGCCCGGCAGCACTTTCATCAACGCGATATCTTCCAGTATCTGGTGCGTGGCGCCGTCTTCCCCCAATGTCAAACCAGCATGGGATGCACATATCTTGACATTTTTGCCGCTGTATGCAATGGACTGACGGATCTGGTCATAAACCCGGCCGGTTGAAAAATTAGCGAAGGTTGTTGTGTAAGGAATTTTGCCACCGATGGTAAGACCGGCCGCAATGCCCATCATATTGGCTTCTGCAATTCCGCATTGAAAGAAACGGTCCGGGAATTCTTTCATGAACTGGTTCAGTTTTAAGGAACCGGCCAGGTCGGCTGTCAGTGCCACGATATTTGAATTTTTCCGGGCAGCTTCCACGATGCCGTCACCGAACCCGCTGCGGGTGTCTTTGTTTCCGGTGGATTGAATTTCCTTTAGCATGAATGAATTTTTAGATGACGCAAATGTAGGCTAAGAGGATAAAAGAGAAAAGGAGAAAAAGAGTACAGTTCGGTTTCCGCTCATGGGCAGAACAAAAATAATCCGGGAAGTTTAAATGAAGCCTACGAAGCCCACTTTTTCATTCCTTATTATTCATTTCTTATTTCTTATTCTCTCAATTAAGTTCTCCGGGCTGGCTCGTAAACACCGTTTCATCCGCCTTCAGCCGGATCTCCCATTTCCACGCGGTGGACATAATATCGTCGAGAGAATATTTGGGATCCCAGCCCAGGCATTTTTTTGCAAGATCATAATTGGCATAGACGGCGATGACATCACCCGGTCTGCGGGGACCTATTTCATAATGGAGTTTTATGCCGCTTACTTTTTCAAAAGCATGGATGGCCTCTAAAACAGTAATACCATTTCCGCTTCCCAGGTTAAATACTTCACAAAGCCCGGAATTTTTTCCCTCTTCAAGATAGGTTAATGAAAGGGTATGTGCATGAGCCAGGTCACTTACATGAACATAATCACGGATACAGGAACCATCCCTCGTGTGATAGTCATTGCCATGCACCTGCATTTTTGGGATACGCCCAATAGCTGTCTGTGTTATGGCTGGCACGAGGTTGGAAGGACGGCCTATGGGCATTTCACCGATCTGGATGGATGGATGTGCGCCGGCCGGGTTAAAGTAACGCAATAAAATACACCGGGTACCGGAGCTTTTTGCAAATTCATTGACGATCTGTTCGCCCATCTGTTTGGTATAACCATAAGGCGATTCAGCCGGTTTGGGAATGGTCTTTTCTGTTACGGGAATTTCATCCGGGTTGCCATACACGGAGCAGGATGAAGAGAAAACAAAATGCGGAATTTGAAATTCCTGCACGCATTTCAGCAGGTTGATCAGGGATACCAGGTTGTTTTCAAAATACAACATGGGGGTTTCAACCGATTCACCCACTGATTTATACGCTGCAAAATGAATGATGCCGGAGATATCCTCGTTTTCCTGGAAGATGGCATGGGTATCATCGAAATTGCAAAGATCAACTTTATAGTTCTTTATTTTTTTTCCCGTGATCATCTCAATGCCGAGAAGAACGTTAGCATTTGACCGGGAGTTATTGTCAACGGAAATGACATCATAACCATTTTCAACCAGGTCAACGATCGTATGGGAACCAATGTAGCCGCAGCCACCTGTAACTAATATCTTACTCATAAAAAATCCCGACAAAAGTCAGGATTTTTTGGCAATACATTACAACAAAGATCAGGGACTGAGAAATTGAACAATATAATAAACACCTGCTGCCAGTAATCCGCTTACGGGTATGGTCATGATCCATGCCCACAGCAGGTTCACCGTCACTCCCCAACGCACAGCCGATAAACGTTTGGTGGCGCCCACACCGATGATACTTCCGGTA
>CAZQGZ010000053.1:0-18667 GCA_964592935.1 uncultured Chitinophaga sp.
AAACTGGATGCGGAATATACCCGGAAGATCGTAATGAACAGATCAGCCCTTGCCTTACGTTTTTTTGCCGGCCTTGGTTATGAATTCAATTCCACGGTCAATGAGAAAAAAAGAAATAACCTTCCTTTCTTTAAACAATATTTTGCGGGCGGACCCAACAGCATGCGGGCCTGGGCATTGAGAAAACTGGGACCCGGTTCGGTGATCAAGGATTTTGCGCTTAACCCGGAACGTTATGGCGATGTTCAGCTTGAAGCGAATGTTGAGTTCCGTTTCCCGGTCACCACCATCTCCGGGGTGATACTGAATGGTGCTTTATTCATGGACATGGGCAATGTTTGGTTTTTGAAAAAAGCTGCCGGCCGCCTGCCGGAGGAAATATTTAATGTCAGCCGGCTTGGAAAAGATATTGCCATCGGCGCCGGGGCCGGACTGCGGGTAGATTTTAGTTTTTTTGTGATCCGCTTTGATTATTCGTATAAAGTGAAAGACCCGAGCCCTTCAGATGTGATCTATCAAAACAAATGGTTCAATAACTGGCAATTGTTGAACGGACAATTCCAGCTGGGCATCAGCTATCCATTCATACTATGATTATCCTTTGATCTTTTTGGCAAAGTCTTCAATCGTCATCGCATCCTGTAACAAATAATTCCCGATCCTCGTCCGGCATAAACTGCCGAGGTAAGCCCCGCAACCCAGTTCTTCACCCAGGTCATTGGCCAGGCTGCGGATATAGGTGCCGGTGGTGCAAACGACCCTGAAATGAACGGCCGGAAGTTCGGCTTTTGTTATTTCAAATTCTTTAATAAAAACTTTTCTCGGTTCAATCTTCACTTCTTTCCCCTGCCTCGCCAGTTCATACACCCTCTTGCCTTCCAGTTTAATGGCCGAATGGGCCGGGGGTACCTGCATGATCCAGCCCGTGAATTTCCCGGCTGCTTTTCGTATGTCGTTTTCCGTTATATGCTCAACCGGCTTGAAATTCCCCGGTTCAGATTCCAGGTCATAGGTAGCCGTGGTGGCACCGAGCAGGATGGTTCCGGTGTATTCTTTTTCCTGCGCCATATATTCATTGATCTTCTTCGTGAACTTGCCGGTACAGATAATGAGCAATCCTGTTGCCAGGGGATCCAGGGTGCCCGCATGACCGACCTTCTTTACCCGTACAATATTCCGGATCTTGTTGACTGCATCGAAAGATGTCCAGCGGAAAGGTTTGTTGATGAGTAAAAGCCGGCCTTCTTCAAAAATATTCATATTGCAAGATAAGTCGGAAAGTCCGGAAGACCGGAAGACAGAAAGACTATTCATAAAAGCATAATGATTCTTTCGGACTTTCCGACTTTCCGTCTTTCCGACTTTCCGTCTTTCGGACTTTCCTCCTTTCGGACTTTCCGACTTTCCGACTTTCCGACTTTCCGTCTTTCGGACTTTCCTCCTTTCGGACTTTCCGACTTTCCGTCTTTCGTACTTCCTGTCTCAGATCGACATCCGTGTCTTCAATTCAAGATACTTATTCACCGTATTCACGGTCAGATTTTCCGGCGTGGTGAGGATGGATGGTATGCCGTTCTTATGCAGTTCTTTAACCATGAGTCTTTTTTCGTAGGCAAATTTTTCAGCGATAGTTTTGATATAGATCTCTTCCAGCGAACCGGCTTTTTTTTCGATCACCGATTTTAATTCGGTGTTTTCAAAAAAGACCACCAGCAATAAATGATACCTTGCCATTTTCTTCAGGGCCGTCATCTCCCGTTGCAGGCTTTCAGCCGATTCAAAATTGGTAAACAGGACCAGCAGGCTCCGGTTGGTAACCCGGTTACGGATAACCGAAAATAATTTTTCAAAATCAGATTCCAGGAAATCTGTTTTTTGCCGGTATAAACTTTCCAGCACCAGGTTCATCTGGGTGGGTTTCTTATCAGCAATCAAAAAAGTGTCGAGGTTCTTTTCAAAAGTGATGATACCTGCTTTATCCTGTTTTACCAGTGCCACATTGGAAAGAACCAGCGCGGCATTGATCGCATGATCCAGCAGGGTCAGCCCGCCAAAAGGCATTTTCATTACCCGCCCCTTATTGATCAGGCAATAGATCTGCTGGCTTCGTTCATCCGTATAATTATTGACCATCAGGTTATCCTTGCGGGCCGTGGCTTTCCAGTTGATGGTGCGGTAATCATCGCCTCTTACATATTCTTTGATTTGTTCAAATTCCATGCTGTGCCCGATCTTCCGGATCCTTTTTACGCCGGCTTCCTGCAGGCGGTTGCTCACGGCCAGCAACTGGTACCTCCGCATCTGCACATAGGAAGGATAAACCTTTACCACCTGTTGTGCAGGGAAAATATACCGGCGCTTCACGAGTTGCAATGGCGCATACACATACACGTTGATATGGTCAAAAATATATTCACCGCGGGAGGTTGGCTTTAATACATATTCCAGCTGACTTTCCGACATTCGGTCGATCCGGATCTTCCTGATCCATTTCCTGTCCTGGAACTGAACCGGGATCTCATCAATGATACTGGTACGAACCGGGAAAGCATAGTGATTGTACAGGTGCAAAAAAACTTTGTTATCATCCCCGATGCTGAAACGGTCAGACAGTACCCGTTCCGCTTCCATTCCTTTCTTTTTGGTATAAACCAGGACCGCATCAATAACAACAGCCATCAGGAGCAACAGCAGGATCAGGCTCCCGATACGGAACCAGGCCGGGAAAAAATAACTCAGCACAAAAACCACCGCGGCGGAACCGGCGATGTAGTAGACGATGTTGTTTAAATAAAATGATTTAAGCATGATGTCAGAGGTCGGAAGTCAGATGTCTGATTGGCCTCAAAATGGTTTAAAGAGTCCTCCAGTTTTCGTAAAGTCTGTAAATTTTTGCTCCCAATTCATCCAGTTTCTTTTCAAGAATGTTAAAATTTTCAATATTAATATATTTACAATCCCTGCTGAAATATAACCAGACTTTTGTTTCTTCTAATGAACCCATTGCATAAATAAGGTGCTTTTTAAATTCATTTTCATAAATCCTTTTCCCCCACCCTTCAGCGATATTAGCTGAAATGGACCTTGAGGAACGCACAATCTGATCGGTCAGTGAATATCTTTCCTCTTTTGGGAAATTCCTTGTAATGTGAAAAATTTCCATTGCAAGCGGGTATGAAAGCTTGAAAACATCCAGGTCAAAAACTGTTTTAATCATAAAATAAACTTTAAGGTTGAAAAAACAATATTAATGAACAGATCATTAATAAAAAGCTTCCGACCTCTGACCTCTGACCTCTGACCTCTGACCTCCGACCTCCGACCTCCGACTTCCGTCCTCTGACCTCATCTAGGGACATCCATTCCCTGTATGATTTGCTTAATTACATCATCTTCGGTTATCCCTTCCATTTCTTTATCGGGTGATAAAATAATACGGTGGCGAAGAACCGGCGGTGTAACCGACAGGATATCTTCGGGTGTTACAAAATCACGGCCCTGCATGGCGGCCATGGCCTTGGAAGCATTCATGATGGCCAGTGATGCACGAGGTGAGGCCCCGAGATAAATGGATTTATGATTCCTTGTCTGGTTGATCAGCTTTGCAATGAACTGCAATAATTTTTCTTCTATGATCTGCGTCCTGATCTGCTGCCGCAATGCAATTACCTGTTTGCCTTCCAGTGCCGGTTGGATCATATCCATCACCGGTGTATTTCCCATATGATGAAATTGCGTGAGCATATGTGTTTCTTCCGACTCGGTCGGGTAAGGAACAATTATCTTAAAAAGAAAACGGTCCAGTTGCGCTTCGGGTAAACGATAAGTCCCTTCCTGTTCCACCGGGTTTTGCGTGGCCAGCACCATGAATGGCGATGCCATGGGGTATGATTTACCATCCACGGTTGCCTGTCTTTCTTCCATGATCTCGAGCAATGCAGATTGCGTTTTGGCAGGGGCCCGGTTGATCTCATCCACCAGGATGATATTGCTGAAGACAGGACCTTTCTTAAATTCAAAACTGGCTTCCTTCGGATTAAATACCGGCGTGCCCAATACATCGGATGGCATCAGGTCGGGTGTGAACTGAATGCGGGAAAATCCGGCATTCACACTTTTGGCCACCAGTCTTGCCGTTAAGGTTTTTGCCACTCCGGGCACGCCTTCGATCAATACATGCCCGTCGGCCAGTAAGGCCGTAATGATCAGTCTTACCATTTCATCCTGTCCCACGATGATCTTTTTGATCTCGTTGCGGATTGACAGGACAGCCTGGTTCAGGGCTGAAAGATCCGTGCGTTGCTGAAAAATTTGTTCTTCCATAATTTCTTTGCCTCATCCCCGGCCCTTCTCTACTTTGTGGAGAAGGGGGGAGCGGAGCTACGCTTTTTTATAAAATGATTCTAATTGTTTATGAAAATCGCTCAATTGATTATTATTTATTATTGCTGCATCCTCCACGTATTTGATAAAAGAAATGATCCCCCGGATCTCCGGTTCTTCCACGCCTGATTTGTACTGCAGGTTCTTCACAAATTCATCATCGAGGGTGCCGGTCGGCAATTTATACTTATTACGCACATGCTCGAGGAAATAAGCCCCCATTTTTTTACAAAGATTTCTATGGTCGCCTTTATCATAATATAAACGGCCGATGGTTTTTACAAAATCCAGCGAATCATTCTTCGGCTTTGCGATCACCGGGATGATACGCTGCTTCCTTCTCATTTCAATCAATACATAGAAAAGCAGCAGCAGGATCAATAACCAGAAAGCTGCCCGGAAAGGTTTTTGGCCATTGTTGTTCCTGGTATTCATCAGTACGCTGAACCAGTTTTTCTTTTTCTCCGGGTCATTATTTTCGGACCTTCTTTTATTCAGGTAATATTCATCCCACACCACCCGGGTTACACCGGGATCAACAACAGAAAGAACCTTCTCGTAATATTCAATATTGTTTTTATGCAGGATGAAATAGTTACTGAAGGCCATCGGCGAAAGATGAATATAAATATTTCCTTTACCCGCCCGCAGGTGAATGAAGTTGGTTAGTCCTTCGCAACTGCCCAATGCATTTGTTGTGTTGTCATTTATTCTGGTAAACCCGGAACCATAGGGCTTGCCCGGGTAAACATAGTTCAATGTTTTTTCAAATGGCGGATTGATCAATGAAACATTCATCGTATCACCGGCGCCCACCATCTGGGCTCCGAAATAACCCGGGAGCAAAAAATCATTGGTGCTGCAATCCAGCATTCTTTTAACATCATCTGAAACGGCCATGGTGCTGATGAATACATCATTCCCGTTTTCCGTAAAAGAAATAATTCTTTTCATTTCTTCTTCATCCGCAGAAAAACGGGCAGAGACGGAAATGAATAACTGGTGCGCATCGAAGTTGGAAAGTGAATCCCAGTACCCCGGTTCATACCGGTTCGTGTATATCGTAGCCCGGGGAAAAATATACTTCAGGTTGCGGTATGCCACATAAGTGCCATAGGGAATTTTATCCTGCCGGCGCAATGTGATCCTTTCATCGAGTTTTCTTTTTCTGTTTTGCCGGCCCGTGGCAAATAAAATGACCAGGGCAGCCAGCATGATCGCTCCGAGAAAATATGGAAGGTATTTTTTCAATGTTTATTGCAATTGCTGATCCATTTGTTTAAAATCATTCCTGATGATCCGGTAGGCGCTCTCTCCCACTTCAAACTCGCCATACCAGCTATATTCATAACTGCGGGTGATCCGGAAAAACGGGTTGTAATAAATAGTTGGTTGCAACTGGAGCAGGTAATCGAGGTTGGTGCGGTCCTGTTTATATTGGATAATATTTTTCCCGGCCATGTCTTTCAGCAATCTTAAAAACATCAGCCGTATGGCCAGCCGGTAATTGCCGGCCGCTTCCGCTTTGTCAATTTCCTTCTGGTAATTGATGGCGAAAATATCCGCTGTAGAAAGTTCTTCATCCCCGGCGGATGAAATTTCTTTATTCTTTCTCCGGAATAATCCCACATTACTTCCGGCAAGGTACCACATGATAGCCGCCGCAAAGCCACCGATAATAACCAGCCACATCAAAACCTGGAACCATTGTTGCTGCCCGAGCGGTATGTATGTTGATCTCTTTTCTTCCTCTTCTTTCTCTTTTTCTATGACCGCATTGGCATACCAGAAGTCATCATCATCCTGCATAGTCTTTACAAGACTGTCCGGCACCTGCCTCCATACAATGGAACTATCCGGGGGATTACCGGATCTATTTAAAAAGTAATCCGATTGATAATCCGTTGTTGTTACTTCTTCCGGCGGCGGATCTTCATAGGTTGCATCATTGACAATCTCCGGGGGCAGGGTATCTGTGAGAATCGCCGTATCAACCTGCGCATACAGGCATGCAGGAATAAGCAGTAAAAAAAACAGGAGGATCTTTTTACAGGGCCTGTACAGATAAAAAAAAACTTTATACCACATCAGCAATTATACTTCCTCCTCGTTTAGTTGTGATGAAAATTTTTTACCGAGCCGGATAGGGTAAAAAATAAAATACCAGATGACAAATACAACAGACAACATAAACAACCCGGTTGTTAACCAGGAAATATCATTATAAAGCCTGGTGATGAATCCTTCAAAAAAAGCAGCCAGCCCGAAAACCGGCATCAGGCCGATCATGATCTTGACGCCATCCTTGGCGCCCTGTTTAAAAGCATCTATTCTCCGGATAGTTCCGGGGAATAAAAAACTTTTTCCAAGCACCAGGCCGGCAGCAGATGCAATGATGAGCGCCGTGATCTCGAGGGTACCATGCACAAAAACAACCAGCCAGAAATCCATGCCTAAACCTTTGGCCGCGAAGAACTGGTCAAATGCTCCCAGCATCACTGCATTGTGCGCTGCCATGTACATACTGGGAACACCGCAAAAGATCCCGGAAGCGAACATCAGGAATGAAACGCGGATATTATGTATCATCAGGCTGAGCCAGCTCAAAAATGCATTCCCGCTTTCATAAACACCGAAGGGGTTCCCGCTGACGATTCTTTCCTGCGTATCGTCCACGTATCCGTCACCAAGGATGCTCCGGACCACACCTTCATCTTTCATCGATGTAAAAAACCCGATAACAAAAAATACCAGGAAAAAAAGAAAAGCCATCAATACCACTTTATGATGTTTGCGGATCGTCAGCGGCAGATCATATTTCCAGAAAGTAACCAGCCGGTTGGATTCTTCTTTCCGGTTCTTATAAATATCCAGGTAGATCCTGGAAGCCTGGGCATTGATGAAATGGGTGACCTTGCCGGAAGGATAGAATGTTTTGGCATAGGCCAGGTCATCCACCAGTTGGGTAAAATCTGCCGCCACTTCATCCGGGTCGGCAGAAGGCTGGTGTTGTATCCGCAACCAACGGTCCTTATTCTTCTTTATGAACAATGCTTCTCTCAATGAAGTTTCTTTGGCTTGTAAAATAATGCATTTTAAAAAGATATTGGCGCCTGTTTAAAAATTAATTGGCTAAAAAAACATTAATTTGTCGCATTAAATAAAAGTTCCGCTGCATGTCGGTTATAAAAGTACCTACCAACTTTAATATCGATGTTGAATTTGAGATCCCCGAATTTTACCGGAGGCTGCTTTCGCTGCTGGTGGATGTCCTTATTGAATATTTCTACCTGCGGATCGCTTCGGAGATCTTTAAAAGCATAGAAAGGAACAGCGGTTGGGACAATGACAGCCAGTATGACCTGCAGGCCATCGGCCTGTTACTTTTCCTCCCGGTTCTTATCTATCATGTGGTATTGGAAATTACCATGAACGGTCAAAGTATCGGGAAAAAAATTATGGGCATCCGGGTTGTTAACGAGATCGGCGGGAGACCGGGTATCAGCCAGTTTTTGATTCGCTGGTTGTTGCGGGTCTCCGATGTATGGATCGTTGTCATTATCCTGATCCTGGCCAGCAGCGATGAATTTTTCCGCAATCCCGAGACCACATTTATTATACTCGCCGCGCTGGCTTTCCTCATAACCGATATTGTACTGGTGGTCTCTTCCAAAAAAGGACAACGGATCGGTGATATTCTTGCCAAAACGATCCTGATCCGGATCAATACAAAAGGAAATATTGAGGACACGGTCTTTGTAGCGGTTGCCGACAGTTATGTTCCTTCTTTCCCGCAGATCATGCAGTTGAGCGATAAGGATATCAATGCGATCAAAAGCATCCTGGAAACATCGCGGAAAAAAGGTGATTATAATATGGCGGAAGCAGCCAGCGCCAAGATAAAGGCCCACCTGAAAATAGAATCTTCTATGTCGCCATTTGATTTTCTCGATGTGCTGATGAAGGATTACAATTATCTTTCTACCAAATAACAATCGGCGAAACCAAATTGAAAAATTTACTCAAGCGAGTTAAAGTTCCAATAAACAAGTTTTCGCTATCCCGAATATTTGAGTCTTGATTCTTGCGTGTTGAATATTGAGTCTTTTTCTTCAGCCTTAAGAAGACTCAAGATTCAAGATACAAGACTCAAAATCCAAGTTTTCCCGAACCAATTCAGGCTACTGCCTCATTACATGGAGTTGGTTAAGGCCAGGAATAAAAATAATAACACGATGATGACCGTGATACTTCTTACGGCGAAATAGTTCCGGAGCGCGGCAAATGCATTATTCAATCCGTTCTGATCATTGGAACGTAAAGCCGCATTGATCTTGTTGCCAAAACCAAAAGAAAAAACACCACCGAGAATGAAAATAATACCCGTGATGATCATGATCCAGAGTCCCATCCGCGTGGCGCCCAGTGAACCACCCAGCATTCCGTCCAAACCGCTTCTGCGGTAACCATAACCCCGGTAACCTTCCAGCTGGTTCATGGCCATCAGCATTAAAATAATGATAGCGGCCCCGGTAATGATACCCACCACACCCAGCACTTTTGCCCAGGATGCGGAGGTACGGAGGTTATAACTGTTTTGCGCATCCAGGTTCATCTGGAATAAAGAAGTAGTTGGACTATGTTCGGTGGTTTGATGTTGTTCCATGTTTCAGTTGATTTTGATTTATATAAAATTAAGTGGTTTCAGGATTCTTGTCACTTATTCATTCATGAAAATTTTTGCATTAAAAATGGACTGGCGATATTAAGCGGTGCCCTGATTTGTTTCCCGCAGATCACGCAAATCAAATACACGCAGATTTTGCTGATGATTAGGGTACTGATCAGCGCAATCAGCAAAAAGATCAGCGGAATCTGCGGGAAAACATTATTATCATTTTCAAATCCGGATACAACCCGCTTTTAATACGCCCTGGCAAACAATACTCTTTGCGTTGAAGCCTTACCGGTCAGGATACAGGTACCTTCTTCCTGTTGATTATTCAATGGTATGCAGCGAATAGTGGCTTTTGTTTTTTCCTTGATAGCTTCCTCCGTTTCTGAGGTTCCGTCCCAGTGCGCCGCAATAAATCCGCCCTTGCCATCCAGTAATTGTTCAAACTCATCCCAACTATCGGCATTCGTGATATGTTCATCACGGAATGCTTTTGCCCTGCTGAATAAACTGGCTTGTATTTCGGTTAATAAACCATCCACATATGTAGTTATCCCATCCAATGTCACCACTGTTTTTTCCTTTGTATCACGACGGGCGATCTCCACCACATTTTTTTCCAGGTCCCTGGCTCCCAATGCCAGCCTGACCGGTACGCCTTTCATTTCATATTCGGCAAATTTCCAGCCCGGCCGGTTATTATCATTATCATCATACTTCACCCGGATGCCCATTTTCTTTAACTGCTCCATGATCTCATTCGCCTTTGCATCGATGAGGGCTTTTTGTTCATCGCCTTTATAAATGGGAACGATCACGACCTGTACGGGTGCGATCTTCGGCGGCAGGATCAATCCCTGGTCATCGCTGTGCACCATCACCAGGGCGCCGATCAGCCTCGTAGTCACTCCCCAGCTGGTGGCCCAGACATATTCAAGTTGATTTTCCTTACTGAGAAATTTTACATCAAATGCTTTTGCAAAATTCTGACCGAGGAAATGGGAAGTACCTGCCTGGAGGGCCTTGCCATCCTGCATCATGGCTTCGATACAATATGTATCGACAGCACCGGCAAAACGTTCATTCGCTGTTTTCACTCCCCGGATCACCGGCACAGCCATAAAGTCTTCTGCAAACGTGGCATAAACCTCCAGCATTTTCCTGGTTTCCTCCACCGCCTCTTCCGCCGTTGCATGGGCCGTATGTCCTTCCTGCCATAAAAATTCGGTGGTTCTTAAAAACAATCTTGTTCTCATTTCCCAACGAACAATATTGCACCATTGGTTGATGAGTATAGGAAGATCCCGGTAGGATTGTATCCAGTCTTTATACGTATTCCAGATGATCGTTTCGCTGGTGGGACGAATGATCAGTTCTTCCTCGAGTTTGGCTTCCGGGTCTACGATCACACCGCCTCCCTTTGAATCATTTTTTAACCTGTAATGCGTCACCACCGCGCACTCTTTGGCGAAACCTTCCACATGAGCCGCTTCTTTACTTAAAAAGCTTTTTGGAATCAGCAGGGGAAAATAAGCGTTCACATGCCCGGTATCTTTAAACATTTTATCCAGTGCATCCCGCATATTTTCCCAAAGGGCAAATCCATAGGGCTTGATGACCATGCAGCCTTTTACGGCAGAATAATCTGCCAGTTCGCCCTTAATCACCAGGTCATTATACCATTGTGAATAGTCTTTTTCTCTTGAAGTTATTTCCTTACTCATTTGTTGTTATTGTTTTTTGTTGATGGTTACTCGATTCTGGTTGCTGGTTTCTGGTTATTGGTTGCTCGTTGCTGGTTGCTGGTTATCTCAAACCTCAATTATTCTTTATAAAATCGGTGAGCAAAATTATGTTGGCTTATTCCAATCGGTACCATCAACCCCTTTAATAAAAAGATTTATTTTCCTGCCCAATGTCTCTAATTTGGCATGAAGATAATTATAGAAATTTTCATCTGTTAGTGATTTCGTTTTAAACAGTGTTTCAAGGTGATCTATCGTTTCATCATTAGAACCAAGTGAATAAACAAGGTGTTTAACAAATTCAGCTTTATATCTTTTTCTTCCATATCCTTCAACAATATTTGACTTTACAGATTTATATGATCTCCTGATCTGGGATCCTTCTTCAAACAATTCAAACTTAGGCAGTTTATTAAGAGTCATTGCATGAATTTCAACAACCATTTCATCCGCCAATTGCCATATTTCAAGACTTTTATAACTCATTTTCTTGAATCCATGAAAAGAAAACAATGAACCAAATAATGACTTTTTTGATTTTGAGAAACCAGCAACCAGCAACAGGTAACCAGTAACCTTTAAGTTTTATTTAACAAGTCTCCAAGCAATATTTCACCTAAAGTCTCAATCTTTGTTATGACAACGCAAACGATTGTGTAAATTCTAAAGTCGCACAAAAGTAGTAACTTCAATTTTAACCCGATAAACCATTTGCCATGAAAACGACAATTCTGCTCCTGGTGGTTTTTACAGCAGTTCTCTCCAGTTGCACCACGGCTTACAAATCCGGTCAAACCCCCGATGATGTTTATTATTCTCCCACCCGTCCCCAGGAGGAAAATGATAATGTTCAAAAAGAGGAAAAGAAAGAATACACCTATTCGGATGAAAATTATGATGACCGTTACCTGCGTATGAAAGTAAGGAACCGTTACCGCTGGAACGACCTGGATGAGTGGTACAACTATGACCGGTACAGTAGCAGTTACAATTATTATTATGGCACGTACAATAACCCGTATAACTCATGGAACTATTATTACAACCCCTATTGCTGTTGCCACAGCAACACCCATTATAACAGCTATGCCCATACTAATTATTATTACAGTAATCCGAAATACGCCATCGTGAAACCGGATGTTAAACCACTTCATTTCAACCTCGGCGGTTATACCAATAACAGTTACAATAACTCGAATACCAACACCGGCACGAAGCGGGTTTACTCCAACACCAATAATTCAAATTCAAACGGGTTGGGTAAAGCGATCAGAACTATTTTCGAAGGCAACAACAACAATAATAATGGTTCCTCCGGAAGCGGTTCTTCACCCGGCAGGACCTATACACCATCGAGCAGCAGTTCTTCTTCCTCATCTTCTTCCGGCAGCAGTTCTTCCTCCGGCAGTTCGGGCGGAAGTACCGGCGGAGGAGGAGTAACAAGACCCATCAGAAATTAGTTTTTATCCATTGCATTCAATCATTCAGAGACATACCGTTATGTTTCCGGTATCTTATTATCAATAATTATTCAATACATTTTATGCAAAAGAAATTATATATCCTTCTTTTGTTCCTGGCCACAAAACAGGTTTCGGCACAGGTGCCGGAAGAAGCCCTTCGCCTTTCCTGGAGAACGCAAACGGGTACAGCACGTAACCAGGCAATTGGTGGAGCCATGGGATCATTGGGCGGTGATGGTACAGCCAACCTGGTAAACCCGGCGGGACTTGCATTCTATAAAACTTCAGATTTTCTTTTTACACCCGCTTACCGGTTTGGAAAAGGAACCAACCATTTCCGCGGAACAACCATGACTGACGCCAACCAGGGTAATATTGGTTTAGGCACATCCGGTTTTGTTTTTGGCGGCTTTGGTTATAAAGCACGCAACAGCTTTGGCCTTACCGTTACCCGTGTTGCGGACTTCAAACAAACTTTTTCCTATAAAGGGCAGAATAATTACAGCAGTTTTGCTGAACCGCTGGCCGATGAGTTTGCCGCTTCGGGTCTTACTATTGACCAGGCGCTGAACAATGCGGATATTTCGCTGCCAACCAAAATGGCATTATATACTTATCTCGTTGACACAGCCACAATCAATGGAAGCAAACAGGTGATCGCCCGGTCAGAATTCACTTCCCTGCTCAGCCAGGAGCACGTATCGGAGATCAGCGGAGGCATCACCGAGGTTACGTTTGGATGGGGCAATGAGATCAATAAAAAATTCATGGCCGGGATCAGCCTGGGTATACCGATCGTAAAAATCGACCGGAATACGTATTACCGGGAATCTGATGCATCCGGTAATGCAAACAATAATTTTAATTTCATGGCTTACCGCGAACATTTTTCGCTGAAAGGTGCCGGGCTCAATTTAAGAGCGGGATTTATTTACCGTCCCAAAGATTATATCAGACTGGGACTGGCCCTTCATTCGCCGGATATGATGATGCTGACAGAAACAGTCAGCTCCGGTTTCGCGGCCGACCTGGAAAAATTATTTGCACCCAACACCGGGTATGACAGTGTGGCTTCCTCTAAAATCACAGGTAACAGTAATGAACAGGCGAAATATACAACATACACACCGGGGAAAATAATATTGAGCGGCTCCTATGTATTCCGCGAAGTGGAAAATATCAGCAGGCAAAAAGGTTTTATCACGGCCGATATTGAATACACCAATTATAAATGGATGAGTTTTGGTTCCAGTGAAGAGAATTCGCAGGCAAACAAAGCATATTACAAACCATTTAATGAAGCCATTGATGCGATCTATAAACCGGCCGTGAATTTCCGCATCGGGGGTGAATTGAAATTCAAGATCATCATGGCCCGTCTTGGTTTTGCTTATTACAGCAGTCCCTACAGGGACAAAGCGTTAAAAGCAAACAAGATGAACCTGAGTGGTGGCCTGGGTTACCGGCACAAAGGAATATTTGTTGACCTGACCTATGTTCATCGCATTAACAAAGATGTGAACTTCCCTTACCGGGTAAATGCACCAAGGGCCAATACATTTGCCAGCCTGAAGGAAACAGGCGGGAATGTGCTGCTGACTGTCGGGTTTAAGATCTAATTGAACCGCAGTGACGGAGAGAAAAATATTTTAATGAAAATCCTCTCATCCTCTCTGCGGTTATCTTTTTCCGGGTATACAAAAATTGAAACCTAACCTGGCCATCTATTGAATAACCCGGATACAATAATTCTCGACAGCCGGATCGATAGCTGATCCATACAATAAATTGAACCGTATCTCAACTGTATTCACAGCACTCACCCTGGCATAAGAAATAATAAGACCGTCGGGCATGGAGTTGGTAGGCGATACACTTACACTGCTGCCTACGGAGGCTCCGGCAATTGTAATAGTCATCGTAACTCCTGTTCCCGGAGAAATCAGTGGTATGTCGATTGCAGTTGTGTTTCGTATCGTTCCCGCCCATTGTGTACCGGTGTATGCTTCAACAAGTCCGCCATTATCTGTATTAAACCTCAACATCCCGGTCACTCCTGACGCGGGCCTGTTTGCCGTGGTTCCCGTCGGAATAATCATAGAACTCGTGTTGTTAATATCGACAAAAGCCCTCGGAACAGTGGCCGAACTACTGATCAATACCGAATCACCGAAACGATTGCGTCCTGAATTGGTAAAGATGGAATAGTTGCCCAATGCGGCGCCGGCCGCATTAGTGAGGTAAATACCATAGGAAGTTCCGTCTATCCGGGTGGAAAGATTCGAACTTAATTGCCCGTAATAACCATAAAAATTATTCTTTATACGGCTTGTTGAAGCTGAAGACCGGGTTGATAAATTGAAAATACCATACAGGGTTCCAACATTCCCGCTGGAGGCACTGTTTAATCTCGGATAGTTAAATACACCGTATAATTCATCCGTATACCCTGTTCCGTTAGGATACGCGGCATTATTCAAACCAATCAATGTAAAAGCAGTATCATTTCCTGCATGGACTGCCGTGTTCGAGATCCCGGTAACCTGTGATGGTTTTTGAAACGCTTTTGGATTTACTGTGGCAACAGAAGTAATACCACTGTACGAACCATTATTATATGTTACATCTCCATTGTCAATCTCAAACATGGCCAGCAGTGCGGAAGAAGAGGTAGTAGCGCTATCCCGGCTGCTTTTCGACGCCGTGGCCTTAAATGTATATTTACCACCGAATGCATCTGCAGGAATTTCCAGGTTTGTACTGTTGGTATACATTCGCCGGTCGCTGAAAATAAATTTATGAGAAATGGTATCATAAAATGTACTGTCCCCAACTAACAGTCCCTTCGTGAGAAATAATCGTTTTGAGGCCGTATCAAACTTCCATTCGCTGGTATCCGTATTGACAGTTTTCCAGGAGCCGGAACTGTAAATATTCATTGCCTGTGTTGATTTATTATAGACCAGCAAACCATTGGTGGGTGATGTAATGGCATCCCGGTACGCGGTGGTCATAACCGGCAGCAGGAAGCCTCTTGTACTGTCATCCAGTTGAAGTACGGAAGACGGATGCACCGGTCCCGCCGGGTTACCGCCGATCTTCACCTGGGCCGTTGTGATCACGGAAAAAAATACGGAAACTGCTGAAAGTATGAACTGCCTTGTTTTTAACTGTTTCATAGATGATCATTTAAAAATTAAATTTTTCTGTATTTAAACATTGTCCCGGCCGTTATTCATAAGCCGGGTCAGCGGCTATCATTACATACCCGTTAAAAATAATTATCTCGTTGGTATTTGCTGAAAAAACCCGAAGCATCATACTGAGGAATGATCAGTAACGGATTTTATTTATGAAACAAGATATAAATAAATTTTCAGACCTGCTGATCTGAAACCCGGTTTATTATGAAATATACGATCACACCGGCCACAGCGATCAGCGTTCCCCATAAAGCAAACCAGCCCGTAGAAATAAAAAGAAAGATCCAGACAGCAATGGAAAGGATAACAGGAACCGGGAACAACCACATTTTAAAAGGCAGCTCTTTGGTACCTGTTCGTTTCCGGAGCAAAATTACACCAACCCCCTGTGCAATGAACTGAACGATGATCCGCATGGCGAGGATCGAACTGATGACTTCCGACATTTTGAATAAAAGACTGAAAATAAATCCCAGGGCACATAATACGATCAATGAGATATAAGGAAAATTTTTAGTGGGATGCAGTTTTGCAAATGGTTTAAAAAAATTCCCGTCCACCGCGGCGGCAAAGGGTATCCTTGAATAGCCGAGTATCACCGCAAACAGGGAAGAAAATGCAACACATAAAATTAATACCGTGACCACCACCCCCGCCTGGTGGCCGTAGATCTGCTCCATGAATGAACTGACGATATACCGGTCATCCGACTTCACCGATTGCCAGGGCATCACGCCCATCACGCTAATATTCATCAGCAAATACAGGGTTGTGATCCCGATGATAGATATAAAAATGCTGCGGGGAATATTCTTTCCCGGGTCCTTTATCTCCCCGCCCAAATGACATACATTATAATAACCCAAATATGCATAAACCGTTTTCACGGATGCATGACCGATAGCTGCCCAGAAAGCCATACTGAAAAATGATTCATCACCTGCCGGAATTAGTTTTAAAGTATGCTGCTGATTCATTAACCCGCTGACAATGATCCAGCCGATCGTGAGAATGACAATGCTTCCCATGACCACGGATATTTTACCGATCGTTTCGATCTTCCGGTATAATAAAAGAAAAGCCAGTATCACCAATCCCCCGGAAACCAACTTCTGCTGCCATATTTCCATGGGAACGATATAGGTAAGATATTGGGCGAACCCGATCGAAGCAGAAGCAACCACGAGGGGAGCCTGTATGGAAGTTTGCCAGACAAATAAAAAACTCATCAGCCGGCCGCCTTTTTCCCCGAATGCGATGCGGTGAAAATTATAGGTGCCACCCGCCAGCGGATACCTGGCTCCGAGTTCACTCCAGGTCATTGCATCCATGAATGCCGTGAAAGAACCGAAGATCCATGCCCAGATAAACAACCCGCTGTTGAATTGCGCCACCACAAAGGGCATCACCACGAAGGGACCGATGCCAACCATATCGATCATGTTGATAGACGTGGCCTGGACCAGGTTTATTTTGCGGTTGGTGAGTGGAGCAGACATATTAAGTCAGTAAAGTCCGTAAGACCGGAAGTCAGAAAGTTAATGTTTAATTGCTGAGTATTCCTCGGACTTGCGGACTTTCCGTCTTCCGGTCTATAACAATTAAATTTTTGCAAAAGAAGTGATCCCCTCCACCAGCACATCCAGGTTCTTGGTTGTGGTATACACATTCGGGGTCACCCTCACGCCATGGATATTTTCCCATTCGATACCGACCGCATGCACCCGGAATTTGTCCAGCAGGAAGCTATCGAGCTCGCCCACTTTTTTCCCTTCCACCGATACATTCCCGATGGCGCATCCCCATTTGGGATCGAAGGATGTATGCAGTTTTACTTTCGGAATATCTTTCACCTTATTAAACCAGTAATTCTTTAAATAATGCAGGCGCTTTTCTTTTCGTTCGCTGCCGATCATTTCATGAAACTCCAGCGCCTTGCCGATGGCCTGTTCGATGAACATAGGCCTTGTACCCAACGCTTCGAATTTGCGTATATCATCTTTCAACGGGTCGCCCATAGCAAACATCGGGTAAATGCTTTTGATCTTGTTTTTCCTGACATACAACATGCCGCTGCCGATCGGGGCATACAGCCATTTATGCAAACTGGCCGCAAAATAATCGACATCGAGATCGGGCACTTTGAATTCAAAATGGGCAAAGCTGTGGGCTCCGTCCACTACCACCTCTATTCCTCTTTTATGTGCCTCGGCTGCAATCTTCTTCACAGGTAATATCTGCCCGTTCCAGTTGATGATATGAGTGATATGAACCACTTTTGTTTTCGGTGTAAATGCATTCACATACTGGTTCACCATGTAATTTTCGTCTTCACTCGGCAATTCGAGGTTGATCCAGACCATTTTGATCCCTTCCCGCAATTCTCTTTGTTTATACGCATTGATCATATTGGGATAATCCTGTTTGGCCGCTACCACTTCATCACCGGGTTTCAATTGCAAACCAAAGATCACCGTCTCCAGGCCTTCCGATGAATTACGGTTGATGGCAATTTCTTCCGGGTCGCAACCAGCGAGTGAAGCTAAATTTTTACGAAGCGGTTCACGTCCCTGGTCAAGGATGCGCCACATATAATAACTGGGCGCTTCATTGCAGTAATCATAATAACGCTTCATGGCATCCTGCACGGTTTTGGGTGCGGGTGATACGCCCCCATTATTCAGGTTGATCAGTGACGGTGATACCGTGAATGATTGCTGGATATAATACCAGAAGTCCTCTTCTGTGGCAAGGTCCGCGGCTGAAACTCCTTCTGCATCTCTTAATGCGGCTTCGAGGTTTCTTGACCAGGAGGGTTTGGTGAATGAAGTAAAAAAAGCAGTGGCGGAAAATATTCCGGCTTTCTTTAAAAATTTGCGACGGTTGGTTCCGGGCATGGTGCTTTGTTTCTATAAATGTACTGAAAAGGGGGAAGCGGTGAGCTGTTAGCTATTAGCTGTGAGCTAATTCACGTTCCTCAATTGTTTTTCGGATATTATCAGCATTTATAAACCATAATTATTTTTCAGCCCCGAAGGGACTAAGCTTTCAACAAACTTTATGACGCTACCAAAATGCCAGCCCTGCGGGCTTGTAACCTGAAATTGTTCCGGTACCTCTGCTTATTAATTAGCCAGAATTGCTTCTGGTGTCCATAAAAAATACTCCGGTACTTAAACTACACCGTATGTATAA
>CAZQGZ010000054.1:0-18579 GCA_964592935.1 uncultured Chitinophaga sp.
TGTCCTGGCCTTTTTCTCATTCATTGCTGCCAGGGCCCAGACGGAGCGGGCAGAATCAACTGCATCCATTATGGGAAAAGCTTATGCGGAGGCTGCAAAGCAAAATAAAAATGTATTTATCATGTTTCATGCTTCCTGGTGCGGGTGGTGCCATAAGATGGACAAGAGCATGAATGACCCTGCCTGTAAAAAATTCTTTGATGATAATTTTGTGATACGCCATCTCGTGGTAGACGAATCAGATGATAAAAAAAATCTCGAAAATCCCGGAGCCGATGAATTCAGAAAAAAGTATCATGGCGATGGACAAGGCATTCCATTCTGGCTGGTCTTTGATCAAAACGGGAACCTGCTGGCTGATTCAAAAATGAGGAAGGAAGGAGAGGGTCCTGAAAATGGGGAGAACACCGGATGCCCGGCTGCTGAAAAGGAAGTGGATTATTTCATCACCGTGCTGAAAAAGACTTCAAAGCTCAATGCCGCAGAACGGGAGATCATCAGGAAACGGTTCAGGCAAAATGAATGAATTGCAAATATTACCGGATCAGTGTAAAAACTCCTTTCTGAAAATAAGAGGCGCCTGTATAATCAATGGCTTTCACCATCCACACAAAAGTTCCGGAAGGTTGAAGTTGATTATTGATTTTTCCATCCCATCCATGGCCATTGATTCTCGTGGAGAATAATAATTGCCCCCAGCGGTTATAGATGTTGAAATACTCAATACTTCTAATGCCTACTGCAATGGGACGAAGCTGGTCATTCAATCCATCATTATTTGGTGTAAAAGCGGAAGGAACAAATACAGACGGCAGCGTTTTAAATACTTTGATAAGGATATAGGCTGAATCGGAACATCCGTTATTGGTGTAAGCTGTCACTTTATATTTTAGCCCTGCGGAGGGATCGGGGAAAATGGCGACCGGGTTGGGCAGCGATGCGGAGGAAAGAAAAGTTGCCGGTGACCAGGTATAACTTTCTCCGCCGGTTGCATGTAAATGCAGGGGTTGCCCGGTGATGACCGCCGTATCTCTTCCGGCGGACACATGCATTTTGGGCATCACGGTGATTTTCACTGTATCTCTTCCGGGTTTTGGGCAACCCTTCGTATCATAGGAGGTCAGGATATAGTCCGTTGTTCCCGGCGGATGAGCAATGGTATTCAACATAGCCGGATTTTCCAAAGTTCCCGAAGGCGACCATTGCCAGGAACTTCCGTCACTGGTGCCGTGAAGATAGGCCGTGCTGTTATAACAGATAATAGAATCAACTCCTGCATTTGAAACAGGATAGGGGATGGCGGTAACGGTAATCATATCTGTGGCAGAACATCCCCCGATGATAGCTTTCACCTTGTAATTAGTAGTTGAATGGGTTATTGCCAATGGATTTTGTACAAACGGATCAACCAGTTGCCCTGAAGGTGTCCAGATATATTTCAATGCATCTGATTGCACTCTCAACTGTATGGTATCGCTTTGGCAAATGGTGGTATCTGCCATGACCTGCAGGGTAACATGATCTACGACTCTCACTTTCACCGAATCCCTGTTCCTGCAGCCATTATCGAAAAGATCAACAAAATAAGTAGTGGTCGTTGCAGGAGATACGACAGGCGTTGCGGTGTTGGGATAAAGAATATTAATAAGCGGTGACCAACTGAAACTTCCTGAACCCGATGCCTGCAGCGCCAGGTTATCATTCACACAGATCAATGTATCGCGGAAAGCAAGGCCCAGTGTTGGTTTGTCAATGATGACAACATCTATATAAACCGTGTCCCTGCAGCCTTTGGTATCTGTAACGATCAGGCGAACATTTTTTGTGCCGGGCACGGGATAAGTATAAGATGGATTCTGATTAGAAGAGATGTCGAGGAGATTGGAGAGGTCTCCAAAATCCCAGGACCAGGAATTAACAATGCCATAAACCGATGAACTCCGGTCATTGAATAAAGTCGGATTAGAAACACAAATACCGTTTGAAGAAAAATCGGGAACAAAACCCGGGAAGGCTCTTATGATAGCTGTCGTGGAATCACGGCAGGGTTGATTTCGATTGATGACGAGTTTCACGGTATAAAGTCCGGCTGCAGGAAATGTATAACTAAAAAAATTACCGGAGGCTGTTGCAATCATATTCCCGGTTTGATCAAGAACTTCCCAATCCTGCGAAATAATCAGCGGGCTGTTTGACAGGTTGGTGAGATAAATTTCCAGCGAATTATCACATAAAAAATATTCCGGTAACAATGATGCTGAAGCAATACTGCAATCGGCAATAAATATCTGCAGGTCTTTTCGCTGTGTAGCGATCACCTGCCCGTTACGGATCTCCTGTACACAAACGGTAACCACATAGATCCCCGAAGGGGGGGCAATGCCTGTTATTAATCCGGTATTGGGATTCACCTGAACGGTATTTCCCAAAGGAGTCGTTTCCGAATAATCGGGAATATTATATGGTACCTGGGGAAAAGGAGGCGGGTTGGTGGGCATGGGTGTGCCGCCGGCGGTGCTGGTACTTGCATAGGCTTCACAGAAGAAATAATGCAAAGCATCTCCATCGCTGTCCTGTGCTGCAAAACTGTAACTGAAGTTATTATTTGCACAAACAATCACCAGGTCGCTGCCGGTAAATTTTGCACTGTTATTAACCGGGCCATTTGTTACCGGAACAGTGCCGGGAATTTCGGCGGTATAGGTGGCGCCAACATTGTTATAACCGGGTGTGAGATTGGTGATGCCGGCGATGCGGTAATTGACCTGGCTGGCCATTACATACCCGTTGGCAGATGCGGGCAACGAAATAGTGAACGTATAATAAGCTACATCATAACAAACTTCGGGGGGATTGCTGATGCAGGGATCCGGATTGGTGATACTGATATTCTCGGTGCTGCCGATATTCACATTAATATCATTGACCCTGGCATTATTGGTCTTGTTAAAAATGGAAATGATGGCCGGGTTGGGAAACTGGCGGCCGCTGTTGCAGCGTTGGTAAAGTTTGAGGGTGACTTCGTACTGGTACATCCCGTTACTGAAACCGAGGAAGCGGTACGACATTTCACCGCCTGTGATATGACTTGCATCCGCTGATGAACAGAAGGCAGTAAAAAAAACAGCGATGATTACAAATCTTTTCATGAATTTTTTGTATGTATCCTTACGGGTGTGATAATTATCGATCAGCAACTGACACTTTTAAAGATACAAAAATTAACGGAGCATTTTTCAGGGCAGGTGCTTATCCAGTTTATTCGGAATTAAATAGAGGATAGGTGTGATCACGAAAATAATTATGCTGATCACCGGTGCGAAAAAGGAGATACCGATTGCCAAGGCATACACTACCGGTGAAAGGAGGAACAGGATCTTTGCTTCTTTCCTGACTTCAGCAGGTAATTCCGAATGAAGAAGGGTTGCTTTGTTTATTCCATATACCCATTGGGCAAATAAAGTGAGGTTGCAAAGACTCAGGTTGATGCCATACACCATGATGGAATACCATTTCAGTGTGCCCTGCGCCAGGAAGCGGGTACTGAAAGGAACCAGGCAAACAACCATATAAAACAAAACTCCCAGGAAAATAAAATACCGGTCGGTGCGGCCGATATATTCAAACATCATACGGTGGCCAAACCACATGATGCCCAAAACGACAAAGCTGATAATATAACAAAGAAAATCAGGCCATAGTTCCGCTGCAGCATGGGCAAAATCTTTCCAGCTATCGCCTTTCATAACCGGTAAAGCCAGTTCAAGAACAAGAATGGTCATGGCGATACTGAATATACCGTCACCCAGTGCTTCCAGCCTGCCGGAAGCCATCCGGAGTATATGCTTTTGATCACTCATAGCCCTAAACTAAAAAAAAATCCCCCGGTAAAAAAATCTATTCAGAAATTGAATAGGATCAACCGAAGCCTATTGGGTTTCACGAAAATTTCCCTGAAAAGATGGTTGATGGTTAAATGGTTGGATTGTTACCGTTGCTTAGCCATAAAACCATCCAGCAATCAAACCATCAAACCATCAAACCATCAAACAGAAGGTGCAACCCCGTGACAGGTTTAACAATCTTCTTTCTGATGCTTAAAAGATTAATATATATTTTTAGGTTACAATAATTCATTTATGAAATATATTTTGGCTCTTGTATTATTATATCCGTTTATTTCAACAGCCCAGGACACGACAGCTATCCATTGCAGGTTGAACAGGGAAACAGATCCTTTTACCAAAGAAGTCAAAATTTCAACGGGCTTTATTCCAATGGATGGTGGTTCGGTTACGATCGATGCCACCAGGGCGGAAATTGATTTCCTGTTTTCCATTGAGGGAGTGGACCGTTGTTTTGATAATAATTCAACCGCCTTTGTTTTTTTTGAAGGGACCAAGTTAAAACTGACAGCCCGTAACGGCGGATCGATGAACTGTGAAGGATTATTTCATTTTATTTTCCGCAACACCGGGTCCATACCTGCCATGCTGACTAAAATGACAACACAAAAGGTCAATCATATTGTTTTCACAGGTAATAACAAAAAAGAAACAACGATCAATCTGAGCCCGGTGGACCAGCAGTTATTTATGACATTAGCGGGTTGTTTGGTAAAAGAGGCACAGAAACTGATTCAATAGGTGTTAATTCAGTAATAAAGCAATATTCAGATTAATACACTTTAATTCATTCCCCGGTAAGACTTATTTGAACAATAAAATCTTTTGCAGGCGAGGATCCATTTCGCTGCATGCTTACGCTTAAGCATCTGCAGTCAATGAAAGCTTCTGCTTCCGTTAAAACTCCTGCAGACAAGCCGGTGGGCAATGATCCGCCTGTGTTAAAGCCAGGGCGGACAAAGAAAAACCCGCCTCTTTCAAAGCGGGTCTATATCGGTAAAAGCTAATAGCTAACAGCTTTCTTTAATACCTGTAATGTTCCGGTTTAAAGGGACCATCTTTCGTAATACCAAGGTATGAAACCTGTGCATCTGTCAGTTCTTCGAGTTCCACACCGATCTTGGATAAATGAAGGCGGGCCACTTTTTCATCAAGATGTTTGGGCAACACATACACTTTGTTCTCATAGTTCTTATGGTTGGTCCACAGTTCAATTTGCGCAAGTGTCTGGTTGCTGAATGAATTGCTCATGACAAAGGAAGGGTGGCCGGTTGCACAGCCAAGGTTTACCAAACGGCCTTCGGCGAGAATGATAATATCTTTTCCATCCACATTGTAAATATCCACCTGGGGTTTGATGGTATCTTTGGTATCGCCATAGTTGGTATTCAGCCAGGCAATATCAATTTCAATATCGAAGTGACCGATATTGCAAACGATCACTTTATCCTTCATCAGTTTAAAATGTTCACCGGTGATCAGGTCGCGGCAACCCGAAGCGGTAACGACAATGTCTGCCTCTTTTACGGCGTTGATCATTTTCTTAACTTCAAATCCATCCATGGCAGCCTGTAATGCACAGATGGGATCGATCTCGGTAACAATGACACGGCAACCGGCACCTTTCAATGAGGCGGCGGAACCTTTTCCTACATCACCATACCCACCCACAACAGCTACTTTACCGGCCAGCATTACATCCGTTGCACGGCGGATGGCATCCACCAATGATTCTTTACAACCGTATTTATTATCAAATTTACTTTTGGTAACGGAGTCATTTACATTGATAGCGGGCATTGGCAGGGTCCCTTTAGCTACTCTTTCATACAAACGGTGAACACCGGTTGTTGTTTCTTCAGAAATTCCCTTTACATGCTGTACCAGTTCAGGGTAGGTATCCAATACCATATTGGTCAGATCACCTCCGTCATCGAGAATCATATTCAGGGGGCGGTTGGCAGCGCCGAAAAATAATGTTTGTTCGATGCACCAGTCTGCTTCTTCAATGGTTTGTCCTTTCCAGGCAAACACACCGATACCGGCAGCAGCAATCGCGGCTGCGGCATGATCCTGCGTGGAAAAAATATTGCAGGAACTCCATTTCACTTCTGCACCAAGGGCGGTCAATGTCTCTATCAGCACAGCGGTCTGAATGGTCATATGAAGACAACCGGCGATCCTTGCCCCTTTCAGCGGTTGGGAAGGTCCGTATTCTTTACGGATGCTCATCAGACCCGGCATTTCAGCTTCGGCAAGCCTGATCTCTTTGCGACCCCATTCAGCCAACGTGATATCAGCTACTTTATAAGGAAGGCTAAAGTCAATTGATTTTGTTACAGTAGGCATATATGTTGTTTTAGTTTTTTACCGTTGGGATTTCTTCGGAATCGGCGGCAAAGGTATAGTTTATCTCCTGATTTTTCACCATTTATTCATGGTTTTCCGCCTTGTTTTTACACAATTTATTAAAGGGGTCCCCGGCAATCATGACTATCGTTTTCCGGTGAAATGATTTAGCTCATTTTAATCCTTTTCAAATAGGGATAGCTTTGAGTTTGATACAGGATGAATAATGGGTTATGGTATTGATGCCAATCCGGTGTGTGGTGATATTAATAAAAATGAATGTTTAATTAATGACGAATTCTTATGAAAAGTTTGATGATATTTTGCCTGACGGCATTTTTCCCGCTGCCTGTTGGTCTATTTGCACAAAATGACAATTTCCGCCTGGTTTGCCCGCTGAATGAAGCTACGTTGGTATTACCTGAAAAAAATACGATCCGCTATGTTGAGCCTGATCTCACCACCATGCTTGTCAGTTCAAGTGATACCATTGTGAAAGCCGTTTATTCAGGCCGGATCACCAATACTGAATTTAATGATGATGCCGGGCACGGTCTTGTTCTCTATGCCAGGATCAATAAAACAGATTATTATTTCTGGTACACGGGTATGTGTAAACTTGCTGTACAAAGGAATGAAACGGTATTGGCCGGGCAGCCCCTCGGGTTCCTCCGGCCCGGTGCGAAAATGGAGTTACTCATGTACCGCTTTGAAACTCCGCTTGACGTAACCAAATACCTTGACTGCGATTGCACGATGAACGGGGGAATGAAGGCCGTGGAATAGTGAATGGTGAATGGTTCTCAAGGTTTGAAATTGCTCATTGCCTAGTCACCATTGCCTGTTGCCCGTTTATAATCTTTTTTCCATGATATAGTCATTCATATACCAGCCATGGCCGATATCAAAATCAGCTTCTTCGGTCACTGTAAAGCCCAGCCTTTCATAAAACTTTTTTGCTTTGTTATGCCTGTTTACCTGCAATTGAAGTACATGGCCTCCTTCTTGCCGGATATTGCTGATGATATGACTGATCATAAAGCTGCCTGTTCCTTTGCTTTGTTGTGAAGGCAGGATATAGATCTTATGAAGTTTGAAGATGCCGGGTTCTGTTTCCCCGAATGATGCGAACCCTGCAGGTTCTTCTTCGATATTTACAATAATAAAACGGCATAATTCTTCCATTTGTTTTTTGAGAGACTCTTCACTATACATTATTTCAAGCATATACGCGATCTGCTCCGGTGAAAGAATATCTGCATAGGTTTGGGGCCATACCCGGAAAGTCAGTTCACGGATCAGCGGGATATCATCAACGGTTGCAGGTCTGATACTAAGCAATCGGATTGTTGATTTTGTCCTGAAACATTTGTTTTGATGTTGCCCGGTGCCAGCGGATCAGTTTGCGGCTCAGTACCAATGCTATTACAAAAGAAGCCAGGGCTCCGCCTGCCAGCAGGCCTTCACCGGTCTGCCGTCCCCAGATCGTACTTTCATTGACAAAAAGGAAGAAATCAAATGTGCCATGGAAGAAAACGGCGCCCAATATTCCGAATAACATCAGCCAGAAACTGTTTTTTGCATCAAACTTGGCCTTGCCCACAAAATAGCCCATGACCACCGCGAATGTGGCATGAGCCGGGACGCTTAAAAACATTCTTTTGATCCCAACCTGCAGGCCCTGGCCAATGGCTGCATATTTCAATACGTACATCAGGTTCTCCAGCGTGGCAAAGCCCATTCCTATCATCACACTGTAAATGATACCATCGAGCGGCTCGTCGAAGCTCTTCATATTGTAGGAATACAATCTCAGGCCGAGGAATTTGCTGAACTCTTCACTGAATGCAACTACTGCATATGAAAAAATGGCGACACCGGTCACAGTTCCATCAATGGTATAACTGAATTGCTCTTCAAAAAAAATGGCGGGGAAAATGGCGGCGCATCCCAGGAAAAAACTTACGACCAGGTTCAGTTTCGGTTCGCGGTTATAAATGTCTTTATAAAAAATAAAAAGACAGATCGCGATACCCGGGGCAATGGCAAGGGCTATGTATTCCATCGGGAATTTTTGGGAAGGAAGATATGAAAAAAAGGCGGAAGTTTATTTGCTTAAAGCAACCTGCCATTGCTTCACCTGATAACTTTTGGTTTTTATTTTACCTGGAGATTTTCGCTGATAAGAATACAGATTGTGCAGACATGATCAGTGTTTATCTGCAACAATATCTGCGCTATTTTTTTCTAATTATCTTTTCCGCCAAATATCCTTTTCAGGATGCCTTTCTTTTTTTTAGGCTGATCAGCAGGGGAACCGATCGGCCTGATTTTATCAGCTTCTTTATTTACCTGGGTTTTAGTAACCGTATCTTTCTGCACGGGCTTATTGTTATCTTCCTGCACCGGCTTTGATTCCGGTCCGATATATTCGTTGTTATTGATATCATAGTCCTGTTCGTTGCCTACGCCCTGGTCATCGCCCTGCCCGGCCGGATCCGGATCCGAATCACTGATGATAATGTCGGCGCTGTTGATCTCATTTTCCATTTCAGCGGGTCTTACAAATTTTGCATCCCGCTCTATACCCAGGCGTTTATCGGCTAAAACTTTTTTGAAAAAATATTCGCAAATAGGCCTTGCAATCCTGTTACCGTCACCTTCATTGCGCATGAACCGGTCATCAAACCCAACCCAGGAACCGGCCAGTAACTGGGGTGTGTAGCCAATGAACCAGGCATCCGCATTATCATCGGTAGTCCCGGTTTTGCCTCCCATCTCGGCAGCGCCAACCCGGCTGCGTAAACCTGCGGCTGTTCCTTTATCAACGGTGCCCTGCATCATGCGGGCCATCGTATATGCGGTGACTTCACTGATAGCTTCTTTACGGTTCACGCTGTAATCAAATCTTTTTATCACATTCCCGTTTCGGTCTTCAATCCGGCTGATGCAATAAGGTTTGGTTGAAAAACCGCGGCCCGCGAAAATGGTATAGCCCCAAAGCATTTCATACATTGAAAGATCACAGGAACCCAATGCAATGGAAGGGTAGGGCTGTACCGGGGTTGGGATATTGATCCGGGCCAGGAAATCCACGAACTGCTGGGGTCCCACCTGCTTCATGATATAGGCCGTCACTCCATTTTTAGAATAGGCCAGACCGTTAGCCATCGACATGGTACCCCCGCCGGCTTTTCTTCCTTTGGGCACCCATCCAAATCCGGGGAAGAACTGGGCCATATTCTCGCATTCCGTTTCGGGCGTAAAGCCTCTTTCTTCCATGGCCTGCGTGTATAAAAAGGGTTTGATGGTTGAACCAACCTGTCTTTTTGTGTTCAGGTTAACGTGATCGTATTTAAAAGTTTTGAAATTTATACCGCCTACCCAGGCCCTGACTTCACCGGTAACGGGATCCATGGCCATGAAGGAGGCCTGTTCCATCTGGCGATGATACTTGATGGAATCATAGGGTGTCATTAACGTGTCTTTTTCCCTTTTGGCATTCCAGGCAAAGATCTTCATGGGGACTTTAACATCGAAACTGGCCCTGATCTCTTTATCGCTCAAGCCGTCATCTTCCAGGTTATGCCATCGGTCAGATTCCCTGATAGCTCTTTCCAGGATCTTTTCATGGTCTTTCCAGATCGTACCGTTCTTCATTGCCGTACGAGCGTTGATATTCTTCTGCAACATGGTCATATGCTGCGCCAGTCCTTCTTCAGCATATTCCTGCATCTGGGGATTGATGGTAGTATAAATTTTCAGCCCGTCATCATAGATATTGTAAGATCCCCCGTTCGGTTTTTTGACATCTTTCAGCGCGTCTTTGATCTCTGTTTTTAATACTTCCCTGAAATAGGGGGCATAACCGGTATTCTCATCCAGTTTTTTATAATTGAGTTTAATGGGAAGGGCTTTCAGTTTTGCGGCTTCTTCCTGGGTGATCTTTCCATTCGCCGCCATTTGGTTCAGCACTACATTCCTCCGGTCGAATGCCGCTTTATAATTCCTCGCCGGGTTATAAATTGTATTTCCCTTCAGCATACCAACCAGTACGGCTGCTTCTTCCACATTCAGCCGGTCGGGTTCTTTCTGAAAAAAAGTTCTGGCTGCATTGCGGATACCATAAATATTGTTTCCAAACGGAACCGCATTCAGGTAAAGTGTAATGATCTCTTCTTTGGTAAAATTTCTTTCCAGTTTGACGGATATGATCCATTCTTTTAGTTTTTCGATCACCCGCCAGGCTTTGTTACGGCTGCCCTGTTCCAGCAACGCTTTGGCCAATTGCTGAGTAATGGTACTTCCTCCACCGGAAGTGCCGGCTGTAAGAATGGCCCGCATCGTGGATTTGAAATCGATACCACTGTGACTGTAGAAACGTTCGTCTTCGGTAGCAACCAATGCATCGATTACATGTTTGGAAATATCGCTGTATTTAACATTGCTCCGGTTGCCTCTTTCCGTGTAATATTTTCCCATGAGGGTACCATCAACAGCCAGTACTTCAGAGGCCTGGAGAATGGACGGGTTTTCCAGTTCTGTCAATGATGGCATTTTGCCAAACACCCCGAAATTGGCCATGGCTACCAGTATGATCAGGGCCAGGAAACCCCCGATAAATATTCGCCAGAAAATACGGACCGCTTTCTTCATACAGGATCTGTGATTATGGTTTGATATGTTGAAACCAGGGAAAAATTATTAATCGAAAGTAAGAAAAACCGGTGCAGCGAAGGTCTCCCGGTATCTAATTTTTTGTCAAATCATGTTTTTGCAACAGGCTGAATAAACCGGTTAAGCGGGGTTTTAGAATTTTCCGGGGAAATGCTGGTTCAGGAATGCCTTATAATTTTCCAGGTCCTTATTTACTTTCAGCAGGTCATAGTTTTTGTCGGAAAGAATAATAAAATTGTATTTGCCGCCTTTTAACCAGGGAATTATTTCTGTTGCAGTTTTTGGCCGGGCCTGGTCAATATAAGCGATCGCTTCAGCAGCGTCTTTGAACGGGCTTATGAGTAAAAGCCGGTTATCGGCATCGAAGTCAGCCAGGTCGGCAGACAAGGTCTTATTGTAATACGTTTCCCGGTTGTAACGGGCAAATGCATTCCGGGCTTCATTAATGAATACGGGATCCACTTTGTTCAGCACCAGTACTGCATAATGCGGATCGGTGGCTGCAAATGAATACGGTGAATTCACTTTCACCACGTTATTATTCTTCGTTGAATCAACGGGAGGTTTATTATTGCCGGTGACAGGCTGGGTGATCGTTTTTATTGTGTCTTTCAGCGGAGGTTTATTTGTATTTACAATATTGGGAACAGGTTTATTTGACAGGGTATCACCCATATTCCGGGTGATCACCAGGTTTTGCAGTTCCGTTTCTATTTGCGCCCTCCTGCCCAGGACATCCAGCAGGGCCGTGGCTTTTTTAGCCATGGGTGTATTCGGGAACTGGTTGATCAGTATATTCAACACGCCTTTTGCAACGCTGTCATTTCTCTGTTTGATATAATATACTGCTTCAATGTACAGTAATTGCGGTGTCCAGTAATTTTTCCCATATATACTGTCTGCCAATTTTTTTTCTGAAATGGCCCGGTCAAAATTTCCTTCGATAAAAAGATCATAGATCTTTTCGTAAGCTTTGGTGGCTTCCGTGTTGGTTGTGGCTGAATTGGGATTTTTACCGGTGGTCACGATGGTGGTGAATGGACTGCCATTGAAGCCTTCATTCATTAATTTTTTTATTTCAGCCGCCTTGGTTAGTTCCCCGGATTTGTTATAACAATAATAAAGGTTAAAAAGCACTTCATCCATGGGTTGAAACTTGGGAAACCGGGTGCGCAATTGTTCAAGTGTTTGTGTGCCGGAACTGCAATCTTCGATTTCATGGATAAAGATCTTGCCCAATGCATATAAAGCTGCCTGCAATGAATCATTCGACCGTTTCAACTGGTCTGCCATAACCGGCAGGTTGGCATACATACGTTCAAATGATAATTCCGGAGTGCTACCGTGTATGCCCTGCTGCGTGGTGACACCCTGCTGGTTATTCGGATTATTCTGGTTACCCTGCATACCCACAATGGCCGTGCTGCGTCTCCAGTTATCGACATTGGGACGATTACCCCATTTGTTTTTAAAATCACTTTGCCCGCGGGTTCGTGCGGCAGCATTATAAAAATACCATTCGCCTTTGGGTTGTACAGTGGGAAAAAAGGTTTGTGGCGTTGTTGTGGCAAATGGTGAAGTGGCAGAAGAAGAGACTTCATCTTTTAATCCCTGTAATTTGCGCAGGTGCCGCACTAATTTTTTTACAAAATCTTTTCTTTCTTCTTCAGGCATGGCAGCAATGCGTTGCAGGCTGTCCTGCCGTTCAATGATCTCGATGTTCATGGAAAGACCACCCAGCATTTTTTTACGGGCCGTTATCTCTTCTGCATTTTTCAGTTCCGGGTCATCAAGCCTGATGCTGTCATAAAAATTATAAGAGGAACGGTATTGTTTTCGTTCAAATGCCAGATCTGCCAGTTGCAGAAATGCTTTGTTGCGCTGGGATAAATTATTGCTGGTATATTTTGTGCTTTTCAGCAGCAGGCTCATGGCATCATCCATATTTTTCCCTTCGAGCTGGATCTGGGCCGCCATATAATAAATGATATCGCGGTAATCCTGGTACTTGTCTCTTTTTGCCATGCGCAGCAATTCAGCAACATTTTTTTCAATTGCTTTTTCACCCCCGTCCTTATTTACACGGATGGCAAAAAGCCTTGCATAAATATCCATGATCGGATCAGTGGTATGGCTGCTGACCTTTGTATAATATTTTTCAGCTTCCTTGTAACGTCCCGATAATTCAAACAGCTGGGCAGCCAGGTATTCCCATCTTGCTTTTTCCTGGTGGTTTGTGGCATTATCAAATGCTTTCACAAGATGTGTTGCAGCGCTGTCCCACATATTTTGTTTGTAAAACCAGAATGCCTGCACTTCATCCAGGTCATTTTGCAAACGTTTGGGAAAGAAGGGATCACTTTTCAGGGTAACGATCAGGCTCGCTGCTTCTGCAAACTGGTCCTGTGCCAGGAAATTCCTGATCTGCCAGATAAACGCATCATTGCGGCTGGGTGGCTCAGAAAATATCCTGCGGGGAAGACTGTTTTTTTCTTTGGTGGATATGCTGAAAGCCGTATTACCATCCCGGCTGCTGCCGATGGTTTTATAATAGCCATCTTTTTCTTTGGAAGCGAAAGCGTAATTGATGAACTGGAACATCAGGTAGGCCGAATCGAATTTTTTTTGCAGGTAATATGAAGAACCCCACAGGAGATACATATTATCCACCCAATCGTTACGCAGGTCATGCAGGGCAATCGCGGTGGAAGATTTATAGGTTATTGAATCCAGTTGGACAGTATCCTGTGCGGTTACATCCAGTGAATAGTTGTAAAAGGGAAGGAGGGCTGAATAATCATCCCGGAAAGCCGTTTTGGCTTTTTCCAGCACTTCGTTCAGCTTATTATTGGCGTTGAAGAAATAATTATAATGGGTGACCGTATTCTGGATAAGCCGGCGGGGTAATGTAAATTTCTTTTCTTCCGATCTTTCCGATCTTAAGACCCTTTCGTCATACTCCTTGGGTTTCTTTAAATTAAAGCTGATTCCCAACTGGCTGAAGGCGGGAACAGTAACCTGGCAAAGGATAAGGAAGAAAATCGCAATAATAGTATATCGGTTGGGTCGCATTTTCGGGCGCAATCTAAAGTCTTATTAACTGAAATTCAAATATTTTAGTATAAATATAACCCATTTTTTTCGTCCGGATTAGTTGGCCGGGGATGGCAAAAGTAATGTTCATTACTTACCTTTAATTTCCTAAATTTCCCTTATGCTAAAGTTAGACACGGGGTCTACCCTGAAAAGACTGCGGAACCGGTACAGGCTGGTGGTCATGAATGATGACACTTATGAGGAAGTGGTCACTTTTAAATTATCCCGGCTGAGCGTTTATATCATGCTGAGTTCGATTTTTGTATTGCTGGTTGGACTGACGGTGGCCCTGATCGTTTTCACGCCGTTGAAATATTATATTCCGGGAGCCAATACGGATTATAAATCTGCCATGGAATTGAGACAATTGAAATACCAGGTGGATGAGGCCAATAAACAGATTAGGCTGCTTCAGCAGTTTGATGCAGGACTCCGGAGCGGACCTTTGAAAGGTAACAATACGATCCTGCTTGATACCACCAGGCTGGATGTTCCCAAAGAAGAAACTTCAAACGATTAAAACCAAGCCCATGTTTACCGGTAAAAACAAAACAGATATGCAACAATCAACATCCAGTGGCAACGGTACCACTTTAATCAGCGCCGGCACCACGCTGAAGGGTGATATCAGCAGCAGCAGCGATCTTCGGATCGATGGAATCATTATCGGCAACATTCAGTCCACCGCTAAAATAGTCATTGGCAGTAACGGCATGGTGGAGGGAGATATTTCCGGCAACCAGGCCGATATCATGGGAAAGGTTACGGGTAATATCCGGGCCAAAGAGTTACTGCAACTCAAGGGGGAGTCTGTTGTGACGGGAAATTTATATGCGGGCAAATTGCAGGTGGAACCTTCGGCCACTTTTAATGGTGAATGTCATATGGGCGCCAACATTGTGGAGATGAATAATAATGAACAACAAAACGCCGCCCGGTAACAGTAACCGCGAACTTCTCCGTTATGCCGGTATGGGCACACAAATATTGGTGTCACTTGGACTCGCTGTATTCGGCGGTTTGAAAGCTGATCAATGGCTTCACACATCACCCTTACTGGTCTGTGCATTACCTTTGCTGATCCTGTTCGGGATTTTTTATAAACTGATGAAAGAAACTTCCCGGAAAGATCCTGCCCGCAGGAAACCGCGCAGGGATAAAAACACCAACCATGAAGAATAGAAAACCCTGGCTTCCCCTTTTGCTGTTATTTATTTTATTGTGCAGTTTCTTCGTGGTTGGGAAAAAATGGCTGTTGCAGAAAGGGATTGACACCGATGTATTGATCGTGGGCAACCTGGTCTTATTCCTGGCCACTGCCATGTCTTTCTATGTTTACCAGCGATCATTAAGATCTGCGAATCCGCAGGCTGCCATTCGCGGCATGTATGGAAGTTTTATGATCAAATTTTTCATTTGCCTTATCGCAGCATTTATTTATATCATGGCTGCGAAAAAGAATGTGAATAAACCGGCATTGATCGTTTGTATGGGATTGTATATTGTTTATACGGTTATTGAAGTGGCGGTATTGCAGAAATTGCTGAGGCAGAAGAAGGCGGGGTAGAATTGAATTAATATATTCTGATCAGAACGGCACAGCTGTTATTATTTTTCAACAGGGTCAGACCGGGACGGTCAGATCCTGTTGAAAAAAGATGTCCAAAAAAGAAGTTCCTGTTGATCACCTGCAACATTACCTGCCTCCCGGTACGGCAGATGCCGTATTGAATTACCTGCACCGGTATAAAGTTCATCTGACCATCACGCGTCACCGGCAAAGTATACTGGGCGATTACCGTCACCGCACCCATCATCGCAATCATCGCATCAGTGTAAACGGGAGTTTGAATCCGTTTTCATTTTTGGTCACCCTGTTGCATGAACTGGCTCACCTGCTGACCTTTGAACAACATACCAACCGGGTGCAGGCGCATGGGAAAGAATGGAAAATGATCTATGGCCAGTTACTCAAACAATTCCTGGAGCACAAAGTTTTTCCTGCTGATATTGAAAAAGAATTATTGCAGTCACTTAAAAACCCCGCAGCGAGCAGTTGTGCCGAGGATGGATTGCTGCGGGTTCTCAGAAAATATGATGAGAAAGGAAGCAGTCACCGTCTGGTGGAAGAAATTCCTTTTCATGCTTTGTTCCGTTTAGCCGACGGAAGGGTATTTCAAAAAGGGGAGAAGCTGCGGAAACGTTTCAAGTGTAAAGAAGTTGCTACCGGAAAGTTGTATTTATTTAGCCCGGTGCATGAAGTGGAGGAGGTCAGTCGTTAGTCTATAGTCGGGAGTCTGTGTACATTATTCGGGGCTTGTCAAATATGACATATATGACCTTTATGACCCATATGACCAGTTTGGCCTTATTTGACTTTTCATTATTTATCAAAAACAATTCTCCCGAATACCCGGTACCTGGAATTCTTCAATGTGATGGAGTTGATGGCTTTTTCTTTTAACGTGCATCTGGGCGGGTACACCCCGGAATGAATGAACCAGACATCTTTCCCGTCATGGAAAATATAACCGGTGTGATTATCGAGGCCGACGATATAAAGTCCGTAACCCGTTTTTTCCACAGCATTCACAAAATACTCCAGCGATTTATCACTGAATTTTTTAAAATCCCTGCACAGGTCCCACAACAGGTTCTGGCTTACGCATTGCGCCAGTTTGACCCGGTTGATATTCATGCCGGCATCCCGGAGCGTGGTGGTCACAAAATATCCGCAGGCGATATGTCCCTGCCCCGGCACTTCCGTGGTGCCGTTGAAATCCCAGGGAGTTCCATACCAGCAGGGTAGTAGTGAATCGGTAAGAAATGAAATGAACTTCCTTTCCGTTTCGGGCGATTTTGTTTTTTTATGCAACGCATAAAGCTCCCGGCAGTGTTTTTTCTGTAAGTCATAATTGAATTCAAAAGGAGGTATTGTATAAACGTCGGTGTTTACAACCGACCCGGAAGCAGAAGATTTTTTTTCAGAAACAGGATACGGGTTGTTCCGGCATCCAAAGAAAAAAATAAGAGAAAGAAAAATAAATTTTCTCATGACCCTGAGATGTCCCCATTAACATTTTCCATAAAAATGTTGCGGTGACTAACGACTAATGACTATCGACTATACTCTCCGCAGCATCCACAAACTGCAACCCGTATGCCCGCTGTTGCCCATAGGTCCTTTTAAATATTCGAAGCCGAATTTTGCATACACTTTCAATGCCTGTTTTAATTCCGGCATGCTTTCGAGATAAACCTGTTTGTACCCGTATTCTTTGGCAATAGCCAGGCATTTTTCGATCAGGGTTCTTCCAAGTCCCGATCCTCTTGCATGGGGGAGAAGGTACATTTTTACCAGTTCGCAGGTATCTGCCGGCAAACCATCCGTGGGATAAATACCGCCGCCACCAACGATCTCCTGATCCATCTCCGCAACAAAATAAGCGGCTCCTTTTTTTTGAAATAATTCAAATAAAGCATCCGTGGTGGGATCATAATAAACGGTGTTGGGATGGTTGGCCCCGAATTCAGCCAGGGTGTCTTTTACGATTTTTGCGAGGTAAGGATTATCTGATGGCCGGATATTCCTGATCTGGATATTATTCATGTTGTAAAAATAAATTGAATAGGTGAATAGTGAATGGTGAATGTAGTCTTCACCTGAAGTGAATCCCATTGTCCATTGCCAATTGACCATTAACAAAAAAGGCCGCCTTTTTACAGGCAACCTTTTAAAAGGCCGGTGAAAGAATTGAACTTTCTGAGTTAATATGCAGGCGTGCAATTACCGGCACAGTTATGTTAAAGAATATCTTTTTGCTCTTTCGGTCAACCGGGTCATATAATCGTTGCGGCGATCCAGGATATATTTTACTCTTTCATTGAAATTAGTTTCACCGGCCATCCATTGCTGCCTTTTTCGCAGGGAATCCGGTTTTTTTATTTTGCTGTTGAATGCCTGCCATTTTTCAGCCACCGGGATTCCCGTATTCAAAGTTATCAATTGCAGCATCAGTTCATGCAGGCGGAAATTGGTTTTATTGACATATTCATATTCATTCCCGAAAGCGATGGATAAATTATCAATGGCGTAATTCAGTGTATTGTCATTGATATTGTTTCCCAATCCCTGTAATGCAAGTATCTCCAGGATATTCCCGGATTGTTGTTTGTTAAGCCTGGGGGCATTCTCCGCCATCGGGTTCCATGCAGCACGGGATGTTTCCTGCAGGTGACCTGGTTTTATCTCATCGTAGTAGGTATACACTTTGGAACTGGGGTAATGAAGTACATTTGATTTGGTATTCATCACCAGCGATTCATGGCTCCATTTTTTTCTTGGTTTTTTGGCAGATCTGTTTGTGGTTTTACTTTTAGCCGTATCGGTACCCGGAATGGTGGGCTTTGATGATTTCTTATTGTTACATGCTTCCATTACCGGCATCAGCAAACTGCCGAGAGCAACCAGTTTAACACCGGTTCCCACAAATTGCCGGCGATGGATGGAATTGGCTTTCCTGTTTTTCTTCCCGCGCATGGTAAGGGAATT
>CAZQGZ010000055.1:0-18578 GCA_964592935.1 uncultured Chitinophaga sp.
ATAAGAAATAAAGAATGAAAAAGTATTACGTTCTTATTTTAACAGCTCATTTATCATTTTTTACATTCGATGCCTCATTCAGGAATGTATAGATTCTTTCGGAATGATTACTTTCTTATTTCTTATTCTTTATTTCTTATTTTTTATTTACTTACTATCTTTGTCCTGCTTTAGAATTTTGCCCAACCTGCAATTGGGATTCTGCAAGCACAGAATTAAAATTCAAACAAGATGGCACAATTACACAACCGTATCTCCCGAAAGGAGTTGAAAGAGATCAGTAAGAACGACCCCACGACAAGAACTACCATTTCATTTTATTGTTATTTTAAAATTGAAGAGCCTGTTGAATTTCGGAATATCCTTTATAGCCGGCTGAAAGATCTTGGTGTATTGGGAAGAATATATCTCGCCCATGAAGGGATCAATGCCCAGGTGAGTGTTCCAACTGTAAATACCGAAGCATTCAGATCCTTCCTGTATTTTTTTGAACCCATGAATGGAATCAGGTTAAATATAGCTGTTGATGATGACGGCAAGAGTTTTTATGTGCTGGATATTAAAGTGAGGAATAAAATTGTGGCCGACGGTATTTCGGACCCGGATTTTGACATGGCTAACCGGGGCAGGTATGTCAATGCAGAAGAGTTTAACCAGTTAACCAATGAACCCGGCACCGTGGTGATCGATATGCGGAATCATTATGAGTATGAAGTGGGTCATTTTGAAAATGCGATCGAGATTCCGAGCGATACGTTCCGCGAACAACTTCCCATGGCGGCGGATATGATGGCGGCGGATAAGGACAAGAACATCATCATGTACTGTACGGGCGGTATCCGTTGCGAAAAAGCTTCAGCCTATATGCTGCACCGCGGGTTTAAAAATGTATTTCACCTGGAAGGCGGCATTATTCATTATGTGAACCAGGTGAAAGAAAAAAAGCTCCCCAATAAATTTCACGGGAAAAATTTTGTATTTGATCAACGGCTGGGTGAAAAAATAACAGGTGAGGTCATTGCACACTGCCATCAATGCGGCCGTCCCGCCGACACACATGTGAACTGCGTGAATGATGCCTGTCATCTTTTATTTATCCAATGCGATGAATGCAAAGAGAAAATGGAAGGCACCTGCAGTACCGGATGCCTGGAATTTATTCATCTGCCGGCTGAGGAACAAAAGAAAAGACGGGCAGGAGTTGACAAGGGGAGAAATATTTTTAATAAGTCGAGGAAGAGAAGGATCGTGGAGGGGCAGGGAACCGGAAACAACAACTGATATACTGTTTTTATCTCTTTCTGTACTATAAAGCCAAAACGATTTTGAGCTAAGTTGCGTTTCAGACTGTTAAACGAAATGCTTCAAATCCTTGACAACATGATCTGGAATGCCATTACTACCGGCAATAGTGATATGGCTATAGTTGATGGGGACGTTGGATATTACCAGCCCGATATTGCCCCTTTTGCGGGATTCAGGGAACTGAGTGAAACAAGCCTGGGAAAACTTTATGATTTTATACCTTCGGGAGGAAGAGTTGCTATTTCATATTTCAACAGGATTTCCCAGGATGAAAAAAAATGGAAAATCATCCGGCAAATGGATGTTACCCAGATGGTCTATGAAATACCTGTGACAGAATTTACAACAGAAAGAAGTCATTTGATTATGCCCCTGGGTGAGGAGCATGTTCCGCAAATGCTTGAACTGACCGCCCTGACAAAGCCCGGCCCTTTTTTTGAAAAGACCATTTTATTCGGGAACTATTTCGGGATTTTTATGGATGGGCGCCTCGCAGCGATGACGGGGCAGCGCATGCACCCGGTGCCTTTTATGGAAGTCAGCGCCGTATGTACCCATCCGGATTTCCGGGGGCAGGGTTACGCCAAAGCTTTAATGCTGCATGTGATGAAAATAATAATGGATAATTCCTTTATTCCGTTTTTGCATGTGCTGACCAGTAATACTGGCGCCATTATGCTCTATGAATCGATCGGTTTTCGTACCCGGGCAAAGCTCAATATTGATGTGATCAGGAGGATATGAATTATAGATGAGTCCCTCTGCCGGTTTTTTTTAACATATACTAACTTCAGGAGGAGACAGGTCGGTGAAGAATAAAAGGTACACATCAGACGATGATAGCAGCATTGAAAACAGGGTAATAATTATCTTAAACTGCCATAACTCCGGCATCCTCAGTCCGGTGTTTCATTACAAACCATCCTGTTATTACCAGGGACAAAATAAAATAAGCGCCTAAAATATAAGACACTGAAGAAATAAAATTACTGGCTCCAAACCAGTCATGCTGCTGAGAGAGAAAAGCCAGTCCCAACCCGCTGCGGATGCCTTCCCAGATGATGGCATAGCGGTTCCTGTCCATCAATTCGGTCAATGCATACACGCTCAGGAAAACAAAACCGCCATACCAGAAAATATAAGAACCATCCAGGCTGTTTATTAAAGCGATGTTGCCAAAGAAATAGCTGATGAAGAATAAGATCATCATCAGTTGCACCCAACTCCATATATTCAACCAGGGTGAAGTCTTCGTATCATATTTTTCGAAATGATACACATCCCCGATCTTATAAACAGGATATTTTTCTGCCACATCAGCCGGTCGGTAGCCGGTCTTTTTGAACCAAAGCGTGAATTTATCTTTCCAGTTATGGGTTCGCCAGGCATCTTTCATCATTAACCAGAGGTGGGAGAAATTTATTTTAATGGGGTTCCAGGTCCGCACAGGTCTTGTGATCCCATAAGCCGGTGGCACATCTTTTAATTCTTCCTGGTACGTGCCAAACAATTTATCCCAGAAAATGAATATCTGACCGAGGTTTTTATCAAGGTACTCTTTATTGATGGCATGATGCACCCGGTGATGGGAGGGAGTCACAATGATTTTTTCCAGGAAACCCATTTTGCTGATATGCTGGGTATGGTACCAGAACTGGGCAAACAAATGCAGGGGTCCCACTGTGGCAATCACTTCGTTGGGTACTCCCACCAATGCAGCAGGCAGCAGCATGAATGTAAATGGGTTCACAAAGAGGGTGATACTTTGCCGCAGGGCGCAGGCCAGGTTGAATTCTTCGCTGCTGTGATGGATGATGTGCAGGTTCCACATGATATTGATGTGATGGCTCCATCGATGTACCCAGTAACCCGCAAAATCAATACAGATAAAAGCCACCAGGTACGTGAGCCAGGATGCCTGGATATGGTAAACCGCAATGTTTGCAACCAGCCAGGTATAGGCAATGATGTTAATGCTGAGTCCCAATACATCTTTGGTAACATTGGTAACGCCGCTGCTGAGGCTGCTGATCATGTCCATATTGCGGACAGTATCTTTGTTCTTACGCCATCCCCACCATTTTTCAAACAGAACAAGGAAGAGGAAGGCGGGCATGGCGATGAGCAGTATCTTGCCGTAGGTTTCCATAATGGAAAGCTAATTTACAAAATTTGTCTGTATTTACAGCAATGGCAACAAATGATTTGAAACACGGTGACACGGAGGCACAAAGACACAAAGGAATTTATCGCAACCTTTGTTCTTTATCTTCGTGCCTACGTGTCTTGTTGCCTTAGTGTTTCAAAATACATTATGAAATATATCTTTAATTGCATAGATGCCCATACCTGCGGTAATCCTGTCCGTCTTGTAAAAGAAGGTGGCCCGGAACTGGAAGGAAAGAACATGAGTGAAAAGCGCCAGCATTTCCTCCGGGAATACGACTGGATAAGAACCGGTCTGATGTTTGAACCAAGAGGTCATGATATGATGAGCGGAAGTATTCTTTATCCCCCGCATGACCCGGAGAATGATGTGGCCGTTTTGTTTATTGAAACCAGCGGATGCCTTCCGATGTGCGGGCACGGAACGATCGGGACGATAACGATCGGGATTGAAGAAGGTTTGATAAATCCAAAAACGCCCGGGATAGTGAGGATGGAGACACCGGCGGGCCTGATCCATGTAAACTATAAAATGAGAATTGAGAAATGTGAAAGTGTGAAGCTCACGAATGTTCCATCATTTCTTCACTCTTCTGAACTTACAGCAGATTGTCCTGAATTAGGAGAACTGGTTATTGATGTTGCTTATGGCGGAAATTTTTATGCCATCGTGGATGTACAGAAAAGTTTTAAAGGACTTGAATATTATTCTGCGGATAAATTAATTGCCTGGGCCCGGGAGCTAAGGAAGAATATCAATGCCAAATATGAATTCATTCACCCGGAGGATACAACGATACAAGGGTGCTCTCATATATTATGGACGGGAGCGGTGATTGATAAGACCTCCACCGCCAGGAATGCCGTGTTCTACGGCGATAAAGCCATTGACCGTTCACCCTGCGGCACCGGGACATCGGCAAGAATGGCGCAATGGTATGCAAAGGGAAAATTGAAGAAAGGGGATGAGTTCATTCATGAAAGTATAATCGGGAGTAAATTTACCGGCAGGATTGAAGAAGAGCTGGAGTGGTATGGTGAAAAAGCGATCCGGCCTTCGGTGGAAGGCTGGGCAAAGATCTATGGATATAATACGATCTGGATTGATAAGGAAGATGATCCATATGCTTACGGGTTTTCGGTTGTGTAGTTTTTTGGGAACACAAAGGACACCAGGGATACACGAAGGGCACAAAGAATTTTTATACGTAGCTTACTTTGCGGTTCTTAGTGTTCTTTGCGCTACTTTTCCTGATCTATAAAATGAGCAACATGGAAATGCGACAATACCTTGCTGATACTTTTCTTTTTAATGACCAGGCCAATAAAAAACTTTTAGAAAAGATCAGGCAATTACCTGAACCGGCAGAAGCAATAAAATATTTTAGTCATTTGATCAACTCACAAAACAAATGGCTGAAGCGAATTGAAGTATATCCCGAAGATCCTGGGATGGACTGGTGGGAGCCGGTATACGAGTTGGATCAACTGGAAGAACAATGGAATAACAGTCTTCAGTCATGGATCGGGTTTCTCAAAAGCAAAACGGAAACTGAATTGTTTGCAGAAAAAAATTTTATCGGGTATGACGGTGCTCACTGGACCTGTGTGCTGAAAGATATTGCGCTGCAACTGAATTATCATTCCATTCATCACCGGGCACAAATACAGACCATTATCCGCCAGCAGGGACTGGATCCGGATTTTGTGGATTATATTGCGACCAGGTACAAACGATTGGGATAACCAGTAACTTAATCATGAAGTACAAACCGGGCGTTATTTTTCTGAGTGCAGCAATAATTATCTCTTCCATATCTCATGGCCAGTATAAATTTTCTTTTTCTAACCCGGCTTTACCTGTTGAAAAAAGAGTGGATGATCTTCTCAACCGGTTAACAACAGATGAAAAGATCAGTTTATTATTGTACAACAGCCCCGGTGTGGAGCGGCTTGGCATCCCATCTTATAACTGGTGGAATGAAGCCCTGCATGGGGTGGCAAGAGCAGGACGGGCAACGGTTTTTCCACAGGCCATTGGTCTGGCAGCTACGTTTGATGATTCATTAATCAAAAAGATTGCTGATGCGATCAGCGATGAAGCAAGAGCCAAGTATAATGCAGCGATAAAAAATAATAACCGGTCACAATATCTCGGACTTACATTCTGGTCTCCCAATATCAATATCTTCCGTGATCCACGGTGGGGACGCGGTCACGAGACCTATGGCGAAGATCCTTATCTCGCAGGCAGGATCGGAACTGCGTTTGTAAGCGGATTGCAGGGTAACCATCCCCGTTATTATAAAACAATAGCCTGTGCCAAACATTTTGCCGTGCACAGCGGGCCCGAGCCGCTTCGTCATGCATTTAATGCCGTGGTCAGCAACAACGATTTGTACAATACGTATCTGCCCGCATTTCAAAAATTAGTCGTGGATGCAAAAGTCGGGGGCATCATGTGCGCTTATAACCGCACCGATAGTTTGCCGTGCTGCGGCAGTAAATTTTTATTACAGGATATCTTACGAAAAGAGTGGGGCTTTACAGGTTATGTGGTCACCGACTGCTGGGCCCTGGATGATATTTTCCGCTATCATCATTTTGTAAAAACCCCGGAGGAAGCAGCAGCCATGGCCATTAAAAACGGCGTCAATGTGGAATGTGGTAACACTCTTAAATCACTTCAATCAGCATTACAAAAAGGATTACTGGCCGTGGAAGATATCAATGCTTCCCTGAAAATAAATCTTGAGACATTAATGAAACTGGGCTGGTTTGATCCGCCGGGCAAAAATCCATATGACCGTATCCCTGAAGTTGTGATCAATAGTGAAGCCAATCGTATGCTGGCGAAAAAGGCGGCCATTGAATCCATCGTGTTGCTGAGCAATAAGAATAATGTGCTGCCCCTTTCTTTCAACCTGGAAAATATCCTGATCACAGGCCCGAATGCTGATGATGCCAATATTTTGCTGGCAAACTACAATGGCAATTCGGGCAACCTGGTGACCATTTTGGAAGGTATTACCAATACCGTCAGTCCTTCCACGGTAATTTATCATAACAGGGGTTGTGAACTTACAGATACAACAAGACAGGATGTGCACTGGATGATCAATGAAGCAGATGCGGTTGTTGCTGTGCTTGGACTTTCACCTTTGATGGAAGGAGAGAACGGGGATGCCTATTTGTCAGAAGCAGGGGGTGACAAAAAAGATATTTCATTTCCCTATGCACAATTGAAATATTTAAAGGAACTGAGGAAAAGAACAAAAAAGCCCCTGGTCGTTGTTATCGCAGCCGGATCAGCTATTGAACTTGGTGAAGTTGAAAAGATCGCTGATGCCGTTTTACTGGCATGGTATCCGGGTGAACAGGGAGGTAATGCCGTGGCCGAAGTGCTTTTTGGTAAAACCAATCCGGGAGGAAGATTGCCGGTTACATTCTATGAATCCAATAATGACCTGCCTGCATTTGAAGACTATTCGATGAAAGCAAGAACATACCGCTATTTCAGGGGCAAGCCGCTTCATCCTTTTGGTTTCGGGCTGAGCTATACAAGTTTTTCCTACACCGGCTTCCTGAGCGCTGCACCGAAGGAAGGATATACATTCCGGTTCGATCTGAAAAATACCGGGGACATGGATGGAGATGAAGTGGTACAACTTTATATTCGTCATATCGGGAGGAATGAGCAGGAACCTGTAAGGCAATTGAAGGATTTTCAGCGGGTGCATCTGAAAAAAGGAGAGACAAAAAGGGTTGGTTTTTTTCTTCCCCTGGAATCATTCAAATACTGGGATGAACGATCCGGCGGCTGGACTATTTACCCGGGTGAATATGAGATCATGATCGGAAATTCATCGGAAGGCAAGAAACTGGTTCGTATGATCCTCCGGGAATAGTGATCATGAAAAAAAATAAAAGCGGTTTGAAATGAAAAAAATATTTTTTCTTCTCATCATCCTGGCGGGAGCTGCCGGTGGGTTTTCACAAACTCCTCTGCAGAAATTTGAATTCATCAATTTTTCCAAAGTAAATATCACCGATAATTTCTGGAAACCAAAGATTGATAAAGTGGCAACGGTTACCATGAAGGCCTGTATTTACCAGACAGAAGTCAAGACACCCCGTATCCGCAATTTTGAAAAAGTGGCCCGTAATAAAGGTGAAAAGTTTGAGGGAATTTATTATGATGACAGCGATGTCTACAAGGCACTGGAAGCTATGTCGTATGCTTTGAAGACCCGTCCTGACAGCGCTTTGGAGGCAAAAGCCGATGCCTGGATCGATAAAATTGCTGCCGCACAATTACCGGATGGATACCTCAACACCTACTTTACATTACGGGGATTGGAAAACCGGTGGAAGGATGTGGAAAAACATGAAGATTACAATGCCGGTCATTTGATCGAAGCGGCCGTAGCATATTTTAATGTGACCGGGAAAAGAAAATTCCTCGATGTTGCTGTTCGCCTGGCCAATCATATTGATTCCACTTTTCGCCTGGCCAGCAAACAATGGTTCAGCGGGCATGAAGAAATTGAACTGGCGTTGGTTAAATTATATAAAGTGACACGAGATGACCGTTACCTGAAGCTGGCCGACTGGTATTTGCAACAACGGGGAAATGGATATTATTCGTATGGCAGCAATTGGATCACACCAGGATACTGGCAGGATCTGAAACCGGTGAAATTACAGACTGAGATCACCGGTCATGCAGTACGTGCCATGTATTTATACACCGGAACTGCGGATGTGGCGTCACTGACAGGCGATGCCGGTTATATGGATGCGATGAAAAAAGTGTGGGAAGATATTGTATACCGGAATATGTATATCACCGGCGGCATTGGATCCGCAGGAGATAATGAAGGTTTCAGCAAAGACTATGACCTTCCCAATGAAGATGCTTATTGTGAAACCTGCGCATCGGTGGGTATGGTTTTATGGAACCAGCGGATGTGCCAGCTGACGGGAGAGAGCAAATATATTGATGTGCTGGAAAGAAGTTTATACAACGGGGCACTGGATGGTTTGAGTCTCAGCGGCGATCACTTTTTTTATGATAATGTTCTTGCCTCAAATGGTCAGCACCAGCGCAGGGAATGGTTTGGAACGGCCTGTTGCCCGGCTAATATTGCGAGATTGGTTACATCGGTTGGTAATTATGTTTATGGAAAAAGCAATGACGGGATCTGGGTGAATTTATTTGTAGGTAGCCATACAGATATCACAACAGGAAAAACGGACGTGGCGCTGAATATGAAAACAAACTATCCATGGGAAGGAAACGTAACATTGCATATTGACCCGGTGAAAAAACAACAATTCAGGTTGTACCTGCGTGTGCCCGGGTGGTGCAGCGGAAAACCGGTTCCCGGCAACCTGTATCATTTTAAAGGGATCGGTGAGATCCCTGCGCCGGTATCACTCACTGTAAACGGAAAGCCTGTTAAAACTATCGAAGAAAATGGTTATTATATCATTGACCGTGTCTGGAACAAAGGAGACGTGGTCAATTATGATTTGTCAATGGGTATCAATGAGATTGTTGCAACGGGTGATTTGAAGTTCGATCATAACCGGGTTGCCATTCAGCGCGGCCCGCTGGTTTATTGTGTGGAAGGGGCCGACAATAAAGAAGGAGTCTGGAATTTAATTCTTCCGGAGAACGTTAGCTTTACAACTACTGATTACAAAATTCTGGATGAACCGGTCATCGCTTTGCAGGCCGATCTGAATTCAGCAATTGCCAGTAAAAACGGGGATGGCATAGAAATTCAAAAAAGAAAGGTTACCGCCATCCCATATTATTGCTGGGCCAACAGGGGCGCCAATCCCATGCAGGTTTGGCTTCCAACAAAGATCAACGAAGTAAAAATTAATTATGCATCCAAATATGAAGATGGAGGAAATTATTAATTAAAGCCAGAATCAAGAATCAATTAAAATGAAAGTAACGATCATCGGGGGAGGGGTTATCGGTCTTTGCTCAGCCTATTACCTGAAAAAGGCCGGACATGAGGTAACAGTAGTTGACAGGAACAATATTACGGATGGGTGTTCATTCGGCAATATGGGATATATTTCTCCCAGTCATTTTATCCCGCTGGCCACGCCGGGTATCATCAGCCAGGGATTGAAATGGATGATGAGTTCTTCATCGCCCTTTTACATAAAGCCCAGGTTGAACCTGGATCTTATGCGCTGGGGAATGACATTCTGGAGAAAAGCCAATGCAAAGCATGTTGAACAAAGCGCTCCCCACCTGAACAACCTGCTTCAACTGAGCCGCCGTTTGATGAATGAATTAAAAAGGGATTTGCCGGATTCATTTGATATGATTGAGAAAGGTTGCTGGATGCTTTATAAATCAGGGAAAACAGGAGATCATGAAAAACACCTCGCGGAAAAGGCAAATGCATTTGGATTAAAAACGGTTTCCTGTACGGGACAACAGGTGCAGGAATATGAAACGCAGGTGGAAGTGAATGTAGCCGGCGGAGTATTATACCTGGACGATTGCCATATCGACTCATCAAAATTTATGAGGTCACTTTATCATAACCTGGAACAACAGGGCGTGCAATTTTATTTAAACAACGAAGTGAGATCATTTGAGAAAGATAAAGGGCGAATTGCAGCTGTTATTACTGATCATGAAAAAATATCCTGTGATGAATTGGTAGTTGCTAATGGTTCCTGGTTGGGTAAAACTTCCGGGTTGCTGGGTATAAAAATGCTGATGCAGCCCGGGAAGGGGTATAGCATGGTTTATCATGATCTTGAAAAAAATTTACAGTATCCTTCCATTTTGGTGGATGACCGGACGGCCACAACACCTATTCATAACTGGTTGCGGATCGGAGGCACGATGGAACTCAGCGGGCATAGCGATAATATCCTGCCGAAAAGAGTGATGGCTATTTACCATGCGTTTAAAAAATATTATCCCACGATGAATTTGCCCGGGCCGGATCTGAAAAAAGCATGGTATGGTTACAGGCCGGTTACACCGGATGGGATGCCTTATATCGGCCGGCATTCCCGTTTCAGTAATCTTATTTATGCCGGTGGTCATGCCATGCTGGGAGTAAGTGCCGCAGCCGGAACCGGGCAATTGATCAAAGAGATCATCGGGGGTGAAAAGCCGGGGATAGAATTAACTGCATTTAATCCGGAAAGGTTTTCTTAACCACACCGCCGACCCCTCTCCACAAGTGAAGAGGGCAGAATTAGAGTTTCTTTATTAGTAAGGGTATTGACAAGATCGGGTTCTAGTTCTTACTTTTACACCAGCTACGAAGTAGTCCAGCTTTTTATGAATTGTACATCTGCCCGCCTGCCTTACCGCCAAACAGGAGCTTTCTCAAAGATTGCTTTGGATTATATTGACCAGGCGGCGGCATTAAAGCCTTTCTTTACACACCCGCCCACATGGCAGGGCATTCAAAAAGCCATACAAACAAGAGAAAAATTTAATACCAGCCGGGATGTATTGGTTCAGGAATTAAAGAAGCAATACGCGGGTATCGAAACAAGCGACCAGGTCAGGAAGAACATTGACTCATTATTGTCGCCTGAAACATTTACCATAACAACAGCTCACCAGAATAATATTTTTACAGGCCCGCTCTATTTTATTTATAAGATCGTTCATGCCATTAAACTGGCTGATCATCTGGGGGCTTCATGGCCCGGGAAAAATTTTGTTCCTGTTTTTTATATAGGTTCTGAGGATGCTGACCTGGAAGAACTGAATCATATTTTTCTGGGTGGAGAAAAACTGACCTGGGAAACCAAACAGACCGGTGCGGTAGGAAGGATGAAAATAGATAAAGCGCTCATCCAATTAATCGGATTGATGGAAGGGCAGTTGTCTGTATTGCCTGACGGGAAAGAAATAGTTGACCTTGTAAGAAAATTTTATAAAGAAGGAATGACCATCCAGGATGCAACGTTCATGTTTGTCGACAATTTATTTGCAGAATACGGATTGCTTGTTTTACTACCTGATAACGGGGTATTGAAGAAGCAGATGGTAAAAGTCTTTGAAGAAGATTTGCTTTATCAATCTGCATCGGGTATTGTGAAAAAGACGGTTGAAGAATTGCAGGGAAAGGGGTACAAAGTGCAGGCTTTCCCAAGAGAAATAAACCTATTCTATCTCAGGGATGACTTGAGAGAACGGATATTGAAAGCTAACGGAACATTTACCATTCACCATTCTCCATTCACATTCACCGAAAAAGAGATCCTCAATGAATTGAACAACCATCCCGAACGGTTCAGCCCCAATGTAATTCTTCGCGGTCTTTACCAGGAGACTATTTTACCCAATATTGCGTTTATCGGCGGGGCGGGTGAGACGGCATACTGGCTGCAATTGAAAGAACTGTTTGATCATTATAACATACCTTTTCCTGTGTTGGTACTCCGTAATTCTTTTTTGCTTGTTGAAAAAAAAGAACAGGAGAAGATTGCCCGTCTTGGATTTGACACAGAAGATTTCTTTTTATCCGAACAGGAACTGATGAACCGGCTTGTTGCCAGGGAAAGTAAGAACGAAATCAAATTGGATGGACCGCTGACTGAATTGGAGCAGTTATATGAATTATTTAAGAAGCAGGCCACCGGTATTGACAGTACGCTGGAGAAACATGTGGATGCATTAAAGCAGAAATCAATACACCGGCTGCAGGAACTGGAAAAGAAAATGCTCCGGTCAGAGAGAAGAAAATTTGCTGACCAGCAGCGGCAGATCCATGCTGTCAAAGAACATTTATTTCCCGGAAACGGATTGCAGGAAAGGCATGAGAATCTTTGCTATTATTATGCAAAGTGGGGGAGGTCGTTTATTCAGACGCTTGTTGAAAACTCGCTGACACTTGAGCAGGAGTTTGCAGTTCTCTGCGAAAAATAGACCCGCTGTTTCCCTATTTTTTCCTCAGATAAACATTCAATGAAAAGCTATTCTTTTTCAATGATGAAAGAGCCCGGGAATACGCAGTGGTTGATGCAGGTTCTTTCATATCAGAAAACCCGGCCGTGTATTTTAATTCAGGGGAAAGGGAAAAACCCGATTTCCCCAAACCGATATCGACTCCAAAACCACCACCACCCAGGAATACGGATCTTTTTATTTCTAATTTCTCAGCAAAGTCTGCATTGGTACTGAGCAGGTAATTGAAGGAAGGTCCCAGGATAAAATACGGAGCGATCGTACCCGAAGAAAATCTGATCAGCAGCGGTAAGGCGATATTGGCAACGGCGCCTTTGATGGCAACTGTTTCATCCTGCTGGCCGCCGGTAACCGGTCTTTTCTGAAAAACAATACTTGTATTTTCAGCACGTATACTTATTTCCGGGCGAATGAAAATATTCCCGCCGATATTAACCTGGCAGACCCCTCCCAGATCAAATGCGGGCGCTGCATGGGAAGATACATTGGTGAAACCGGAATTGGGATTTCCTGAATACACAGGATCTGAATTATTGATTCCGCCACCAACCGTAAACCCGAAACTGGTTTTCCTGAATGGGCCGCTTTTCTTTACTGTTTTCTTCGGCTCCTGCTGTTGGGATGATGCGGATTGTTGGATCATGGCCAGTGTTGTTAAGGCACAGGGCCAGTTGGGTGCGGTCTTCACCGCTTTATTGGAATAATACAATGCGCTGTCTTTATTGCCATTTTGCCAATGTAGCAGGGCCAGTTTATTTTGAATATATGCGCCGTTGGGGTCTATTTTCATCGCAGCAAAAGCATACTGAAATGCTAACGATAAACCGCCGTTCTTTCCGTCTTTTCCAAAATCGCCGCTGGCTTTTAAAAAATACATCCTGTTCATAAGTGATTTTGCAAAATCTTCATCATCTTCCCTTACGTGGGCGATTGCTTTCTCCAGGTTAAGTGCTGCTTCATAGTTGGCCTGTTTTTCTTTGGCACTGCCTTCATCGCCGCATCCAAGATAACGGTCCACTTTAGCCTGTGCCGCATTAATGTATTCTACGGCAAGGGTTGATTTCGCATCGAGTGTATACGGATTGCCCGGGAATTTTTTATTAAGCTGGTTAAAAAAATCTTCGGCGAAACGGAGCCTGCCGGATCTAACGGCATTGTTAAAACGATTATACGTTTCTATCAAAGCAGTATCGGCAGTTTGTTGTTTTGTGTTTCTTACAGTATGCCCGTTAAATGAATTTCCGCCGCCCCTGTTCTCCTGTTTTTTTTGTTGCAGCCATTTTTGCAAATAAGCCGTATCGACCGTGCTGATCACTTTGTCAATATTTTCATTGCAGCAGAAGAAGGGGTCCTGTTTTCTTTTGAAACGCATTTCGGCCACATAAGGAACATTCTTGTCAACATAAGCCTGTATCTCGCGGAAGGTTACTTTTTTATCGGAACCGCCAATGGAATCAGCTACACCATTTAAACCATCGACGAGGTAGTACGTAAAAAGCCCGTGCCCGTTCCCGATTGAAATATCTTCCAGGGATTCCTGCCCGGCGCCCGTGGCCAGCATGATCACTTCTCCTGCCTGCTTTTCTGATATAGCCGTGTTCAGGAAGTTTTGTCCTTCCTTCCCGCCAGGCAGTTCATTGCTCCGGCAGGCATCCATGATGAAAAAAACATCCACACCCTTAGCTGTTTCATTGACAATTTTTTTCTTCAGGTTATACAACTGGATCGTTCCCGCCACGAGGTAATTATTTTTATCACCCTGCGGGTTGCAGTCATAACCGAGAAAGAAGAACTGGTCCTCATCGATCGCATCCCCGTGACCGGCGAGATAAATAAATAATTTATCACCCTTTTGCAGTTGTTTTGCTTTAAGCCATTGAAATCCCTTGCTCCAGAAATTGGCGTTGTTTGCCTGGTCATTGAGCAGGGCGAAAATATTATCTTCTTTCACACTCCCTCCGCCCGGTGATTTTAAATAATCTTTAAAGAGCAATGCATCTTTATCGGCATAAGCGAGGGGCCTGACATATTTGTATTTTGAAATACCCATGATGATGGCGAATGTCTGCGGGCCTTTGATCGTGCTGTCTCTTCCTTTCAACGGGGTTTGGGCTGAGACATATGACCCGGCAGCCAGGAAAATTTGACAGGTAATAGACCAGATTATTTTTTTCATGTGAGGAAAAATAATTCTTCTTTTACGTAAATAAATATCAGGAAATATTTCTAAATCTTTTCAGTCAAACTTATTCTCCCATCCGTCCTTCTTCATCTTTTCCACTTTTTCAATGACATCTTTATTCAGGGTATTTTTATAATCCGCGATTTTTTTTGAAACGGATTCGTCCGAAGTTCCCAATATTTCAGCGGCCAGGATACCGGCATTTTTTGAAGCATTCAATGCCACGGTACCAACGGGTACGCCATTGGGCATTTGCAATATGGATAAAACGGAATCCCATCCGTCTATTGAATTGGAAGATTTGATCGGAACACCGATAACAGGAAGTGTTGTTACCGAAGCCACCATACCCGGAAGGTGTGCAGCGCCGCCTGCTCCTGCAATAATTACTTTCAATCCTCTTTCCCGTGCAGTCGTGGCATATTCTATCATCCGGTGAGGAGTGCGATGTGCTGATACCACGGTTACTTCATGCGGGATATCAAACTGTTTGAGGATATCTGATGCCGCCTGCATGACGGGCAGATCGCTGTCGCTGCCCATGATTATTCCAATAAGTGGATTCATATTGCAAAGAAACAGGAAAATACTGTCTCCCACAAAGAACGGGCTTACCTGTTTGGTTTTACTGGGAAAAGCCTCAATATTCAACAATCAATAAACAACTTTCAAGTTGGTCGGGCGTTTTCCCAACGCATGGGAGCTGGCAAACTTATATATTGATTGTTGAGTGTTGTTTATTGAATATTTTCTCCCGACTAAGGATATGAAGTGAAGAGTTCCAGCTATTTCACTAACCCTCCTTCCAACCTCAGCAATTCCGTTTCAGCGAGTTTGGTATTATACCTGGCCGCAATTAAACGATTATAGGCATCTTCCAGGCTCTTTTGCGCTTCTCGCAACTGGATATACGTAGTGGAGTTGAGTTTGTACACTTCCATGATGATGGATACATTCTCTTTGGCCAGCAAAATATTTTCTTCTTCCAGCGCCAGCGATTTTTTCTGCAGCTCATAATTTTGAAAGGCGTTAATGACAGAAAGATTGATCAGCGATCTTTGATTGTCATAAACCAGTTGCTGGTAACGGACATTTAATTCTGCCTGTTTGATCTGTCTTTTTATATTCAGGTTGTTCAGGATCGGTATAGTAGCTGTAAGGCCATAATTGAAACCGAGATTACGGGTAAAAAGCGGCAGGGCCGGATTCAGGGCCAATGTATTATCGGACCGGTTAAAATTATATGCGGAGTTGAATGAAACAACCGGGAACCGGTCAGCCTTTCTTTCTTTCAATGTGAGGCCGGCAATATCAATATTTTTTTTTGCAATTTTCAGGTTCATATTATTTGTTTCAATACCGCCCTGGATATCACCCAGGCTTAACATGGTATTTACAGGGATAGAATCGGATACATCGTAACTGGTATTTTGTTTCGCCGGCTGTATGCCTGTACCGGGTTGCATCAGCTGGCTGAGTTGTTCCTTTAATTGAACAATCAGTGTTTGCTGTCCCAGTTGCGCTGCTTTTTGCGCATTTAGATCAACCTTGCTTTGTAATACATCCGGTTTGGCGCCAACGCCGATCTCTAATTTATACTGTGCAAGTTTTACCCGTTCCTGGCTCAGGGCCATCTGTTCTTCAATGGCTTTTAATTGTTGTTTCTGGCGGACAATGTTATAATAAGTATTTATAACCTCTGCGATCGTATTGGTAACCTGGTTTTTTATTTCCAGTTCACCCAATTTGATGAATGCGGCAACTTTATCCCTCGCGACGAACATTTTCAGGCCATCAAAAAGGGTCCAGTTAAGACTGACCGATGAACTGAAATTATTTGATTTAACGCTTCCTTTTCTGATAACCCCTGTATTGAATTCCTGTCTTTGCTGGTTATCGTTCCAAGTGATACCAAAATTTCCGTTGAGTCTTGGCATAAAAACTCCCTGCCTGAATGAATAATCCAATGCTGCAACGGCAGAATCGTTTTTCGACAGCATGATATCGTAATTATTCTGCAAGGTTAACGCAATAGCTTCTTCAACAGTCAGCACCTTATGCTGGCTGTTTGTAAAAACCGGGATTAAAAGGATCCATAAAAAACTAAAGCGTTTCATCTTTTGCAACTTTCTTTTTGGATGACATGAATGAATACATGGCGGGTATGACATAGAGGGTAAGAACCAGTGCAAACAACATTCCCCCGATGATCACAATGCCAAGCGGTACACGGCTCTTCCCGCCGGAACCAATGGCTAATGCAATGGGTAATGCTCCCAGTGTGGTAGCGAGTGTCGTCATGAGAATCGGACGTAATCTTGCCACGGCCGCATCAATGGATGCCGGGATCTTCATTTCACCCTTTCTTCTTTTCTGGTTGGCAAATTCAACGATCAGGATACCGTTCTTGGTCACCAGCCCGATCAGCATGATGATCCCGATCTGTGAAAAGATATTCAACGTTTGCCCGGATAATTTCAACGTGATCATGGCGCCCGCAAGGGCCAGTGGTACGGTGATCATAATGATCAGCGGATCAATAAAACTTTCAAATTGCGCGGCAAGAACCAGGAAGATCAGGACAATCGCCAACAGGAATGCAAAGGAAGTATTGGAAGAACTTTCCGCATAATCACGGGAGGCACCGCTGAGTGAAGTGGAAAAAGATTCATCCAGCAACCGGGAAGCAATGCGTTTCATTTCCGCAATGCCATCGCCGATGGTTTTCCCCGGAACAAGCCCGGCGGAAATCGTGGCGCTTTTAAACCGGTTGAAGTGAAAAATAGTAGGAGGGCTGGCTGTTTCTTCCATGTTCACCACATTGTCCAGTTGTATCAGTTCTCCTTTATTATTCCGTACATAAAACGATTTAAGATCCAGCGGTTCATCCCGGTCCTGCCGCTCCACCTGGGCAATAACGGGATATTGTTTTCCATTCATGATGAAATAACCGAAGCGACGGCCGCTCAATGCGGATTGCAATGTATTATTGATATCCAGTACCGATACGCCGAGTTCATTTGCCTTCAGCCTGTTTATAGTGATCTGCAATTCAGGCTGGTTGAATTTCAAATTCACATCAAAGCCCTGGAATACGGGACTCTTCGAAACCTCTTCCAGGAATAAAGGAACTTTTTGTTTGAGTTTATCAAAATTCAGGTTCTGCAAAACAAACTGAACCGGGAATGAACCTCTTCCCCCGAGACCCACGGAAATAGTTTGTTCCTGTATGGCAAAAACCCTGACATTATTGTATCGTTTGAACATCCGGGTCATTTGCTGCGCAACCTGGTTCTGCGAACGTTTTCTTTTAGAAGCATCCACCAGGCCCATACTGATAAAAGAAGCATTGGAACCACCGCCGCCAAAACCGGGAGAAGAAGCCAGTATAGTTTGTCTTTCGGGGATAGAATCGAGCAATTGCTGGACAATATCATAGTTTACCTTATCGATAAAATCAAAATCAGATCCTTCCGGCCCCGTGATGCTGGTACGGACGCGGTTTCGGTCTTCCATCGGCGCCAGTTCTGAGGGAAGATTTTTCCCGATGAAATAAATACAGGCACCGCAAATGCCTATAATGACCCATGCCAGGTGCCTTTTCCGCATAAATGCCTCCAATGTTTTCCGGTATAAATTTTCGTGCCAGACAAAGAAAGGTTCGGTCACCCGGTAAAACCAGGAATGCTGCTGAACATTTTTTTTGGTAAGAAAAATGTTTAATACGGGGGTAAGTGAAAGCGAAACAAAAGCTGAAATCAACACGGCGCCGGCCAGCACGATCCCGAATTCGCGGAATAGCCTTCCGACAAATCCCTGGAGGAAAATGATGGGAAGAAAAACAATGGCCAGTGTCAATGAAGTGGCGATTACAGCAAAATAAATTTCTTTTGATCCTTCAAGGGCGGCTTTGTGTTTGTTCATGCCCTGCTCCATTTTCTTAAAAATATTTTC
>CAZQGZ010000056.1:0-18253 GCA_964592935.1 uncultured Chitinophaga sp.
CCGGGAAATTACCCTGGAAAAGTATGATCAGGAATATAAAGCGCCGCCGCTGATCATGTCGGAAACCACCATCGGATCAGAAATAAAAAACCCGAACCAGCGCTTCATTTACCTCTACGACTTCAACAAGAACTGGAATTTTTTACTGGAACTGATCAATGTTTCCAAAGAGGAAAACCCGAAGATCAGTTACCCGTCGGTGGTACGGAAAGAAGGCATTGCTCCCAGCCAGTACGGCACCAAAGGCCTGCTTGGTGAAAAATTCGCAGACATTGAAGAAAAATTCGACCTGGCCCAGGCTGCGATTGGCGATGGCTTTGGCGAGAAGGATGAAGAAGGTGAGGATTTGGGCATTGCTGATGATGAAGTGGCGGCGGAAGGAGGGGATGAAGAAGTGTGAAAGAGACGGGAGTCATTAGTTATTAGTCATACCAGGTTGATCACTTCTGCTGAATATTCAAACTGAATATTTGTTGAATAATTCCAATCAAAAGACCGTTATCATTATTTGCGGGCCGACTGCAGCAGGTAAAACATCTGTAGCCATACAATTGGCTAAACATTTCCATACAGAGATCATTTCAGCTGACAGCCGCCAGTGTTATAAAGAATTAAATATTGGTGTGGCAAGACCATCCAAAGAAGAACTTGCTGAAGTGAAACATCATTTTATCGCGTCCCATTCAATTCAGGAAGAAATAAATGCCGCTGTCTTTGAAGACTATGCAGTGAAGAAAGCAGGAGAATTGTTTCAGCAGCATGATAGGGTCATCCTGGCCGGCGGAACGGGGTTATATCTCAAAGCTTTTTGTGAAGGATTGGATCTTATTCCGGCTATTGAACCGGCCATCCGGGAAAATATCATCCGGCAATATGAGGCAAAGGGATTTGATTGGCTGCAACAGGAACTCAGGTTGAAAGACTCTTTTTTTTATAAAACCGGTGAGATGCAGAACCCGCAACGAATGATGCGGGCGCTCGAAGTGATAGAGGCCACGGGGCAATCCATCCTTTCATTCCGGAAAGGAATTAAAACAAAAAGGGACTTCATTGTAATGAAGATCGGGCTGGAGTTGCCTAAAGAAGAATTGCAAAGGAACATTAATGCAAGAGTGGATCAGATGATGGAAGATGGCTTGTTGAACGAGGTCAGGGAACTATCAGCCTGTAAAAGCCTGAATGCACTTCAAACGGTGGGATATGCCGAACTCCTGGATCATCTCGAAGGAAAAATTACATTAAGTGAAGCCATTGAAAAGATTAAGATAACCACCCGGCAATATGCCAAACGGCAGATGACCTGGTTCAGGAAAGACCGGGAGATAAAATGGTTTGCACCCGGACAGATAAGTGAAATGACTGACTGGCTTGATGCTCTTATCGGAAAGCCAGGGCCAGGAAAAAAAAAGAATTCAGAGTAAAGTTATTTCCCGGTTTAATTCCCGATCAATCGTTTCCGCGTATACTCTGTCTTCATCTTGCTGCCTTTCTTGGGAGACTCTTCCGTGTAATTAATAGTAAGAACGTCGCCATCCAGCCGGGCTGCAAATGAACCGCTACGATAGATAAGTCCCAGTTTGGCATCGTTAATCTCAAAGTTGTATTTGCCATAAGCCCGGTCATCATTGAATTCATCAAAATAAAATTTGCCCGAACCGATGGGTGTAGATAATATCTCGTATTCCCAGGTGGCGCTGTTTCCGTTAATAACAATTAATTCTTCGGTTTTTGTATTATCAAAGGTCCCGTTCCATTCTGTCTTTACATTTTTATTTTTTTCAAGCAGGTTTGCAGCCGTCAGGTTGCAGGGCTTCATCCGTTCCTCTGCCTGCTCCATGTCTTTATTGATCTTTTTCTGTACTTCATCGGAGATCTTTGTCCAGTATTGCATTTCAAGCCAGCCGGAGACCAATTTCTCCATCATGGGATCTTTATTGGTCAGCGGTTTGCCTTTGCTGTTATACAGTTCCCCCATATTATAACGGAGTTTACTTACACCCGTTGGATCTTCTTTGGCGAGCGAAGCAAATGCATCGTCATTGCTTAATTTCTGTTTTCTTTTGGCTGCATATTTTGCCAGCAGCGCGGTATGTGCATCCCCTTTCAGGGTCTGCATCAACGGACCATACTCGACACCTATACCACCCACATCCTCCTGGTATTCCTGGTAAGCTTTTTCATCAAAATCGGGCATCAGCTTCTGCTGGTATTCCTTGCCCATTACTGCGGGAATATCTTTGTAAAGACTTCCGAAAGAGTACATGGCTTGTGTTTGCAGGCGCATCATTTTATTGCAATACCGGGCAGATTCTATACAGTTCCTCAGTATGGTTGCATTGGCGGGATCGTACACAACTTTGCGTTGCACGGCATCACTGTAGACGGAGAACTGCTTATTCGATTTCCAGTATTCAAGCAGGGAGTTTGCCTCCTGCCAGCCCAATTGTGCCTGTAAAGTACAGGTAAAAAAACTGCCCATAAGGATTGTCAAAATAATTGATCTCATATGTGCCTCCGTTTTTAGGAATTGAGGAATAAGAATTTTATCCCTTTAAAAGTAAACAAAGATTTTGTGTTTATTTGGGAAGGAAATCTTGTTTTTTCTTTTTGAAAAACAGGGAGCCTTTGTTATTTCATAGGAATATTTCAGGAAAATTTTATTTTTTAAGTTGCAGTAAGATGGATTTTTCTTTGGCCGGCTGATCGCAAAGCGCTTTTCCAGACGTGTTGTCGCTTACAATAAAAATATTTCCGGAGTCATCTACAGTAATTCCTTCGAGGTTTGTACTGTAGCCTTGTGTTTTATACATGGCAGCGGTTTCGGTTAAACTGTCCACCGGGAATCTTTTTAATGTTTCAGCCAGTAATTTTCCGTGATTATCGGTTTCTACTGTTTCCAGGAATAATTGCCGGAGTTTGCCTTTGGAGTATGACTTTAAACAGATCAGCCTGGAATTAGTCATGTCATAACAGATGTCAGAATATCTCCACTGTACATTTTCCAGCGGCAATTCGATCATGGTTTCATATTTCAGGGCGATGGAATTATTTTCATTGCCGGGCTCAACGCTGAAAGTATAAATTTGTGACCGGGTCATATCCTCGTTTCTTTCCCGAAGCAGGTAAAACTTATTGTGGGTTTCATTCGCGGCAATGCCTTCCATGCCGTCCCCGTCTTTGGATTTGGGCGGGATCGGTTGCGAAGTCGTTATTTGTTTAACGGCTCCTGATTCTTTATTCACTTCATATACCGCTGCAATATTTTCTGACACCAGGTAGAGATGATCTTTATAGGAGGTCAGCCCTTCCATTTCAAATTCCTGCGGCACCTGTAATTGAATAATATTTTCAATAGCGGCTGTCTGGTGATTCAAAACAATTATTTCAGGACAACGTTCCGATGCCAGGCATAACCGGCCGTTAAAATATTTCATACCGGAGATACATACCTGTTTATCCAGTTCAGGTGGCAGGGCCAGGTTATTTATCGAATAAGAGGGAGACGTCAACAGAATGGGTTGTGACGATAAGGCGGTGATTCCGCACAGGGACAGGATAAACAGGAAAAGTTTTCGCATGATGGGTATAGGTTTTGCCGGTTATGTTTCTTGAAGGATTATTTGCGAATTTAACAAAACTTGTCAGAAATACTGGCTTCCATTCGGTTGTTTTTAATTTATAAGTTATCAAAGCCAGATGCCGGCACGGATTTTTTTGATAAGGAAAGAACGATATAATGCCGGGGCAGGAACCAGCTGATTTGCTGCAACCGGTAGTTTAATTGTTCCGTTGAAGAAAAATCTTCAGGGTAAACATTAAAGGCCAGTTCCTGTACCACCTGTCCTTCGATGGTACGGCATAGCATCAAAATTTTTGGTTCTTGAATCCCGGTGCCTTCCAGGAATGCCCGTAAAACCCGTCTTGCTGACCGCGGTAAATAGGATTCAGAGGGTTGTGCAATAAGTACTTTTTCATCCTGCTGAAGTGTTTCTTTATTTTGAAGATGAATATCATCCGTCTTTGTAAAGAACTCTTTGTTGAGATGAAGATTCACAATATCACCGTATGAAAACACCCAATCGGCTGAATGGGCTGTTGGGTTAATGACAACTCCCAGGCCTCTTTCCAGTAAAAAATCATCTTTCATGTTTCGAATGCAGAAGGATTCAAAAGGTGTATTGGGTTCGGGGATCTTTAAAACAAAATAGGGAAATCCATCGGGCCCGGAAATAACCTGCGGGTTGCCGCAGGCAAAACTGGCAGTCTGCACTTCTTCACAGAATATTTTCTGCCAGGCTTCATCTCTTTCCTGCTGCGGGACCTGAAAAAGATTGTCCATGACCTGTGTCCTTGTGATATCACATTCGGGCCGGTCGGGATTAATCGGAGCATGCATTATTGAATCATATTTATTTGTTGAATGATAAAGTAATTTTGAGTGACAAATTTTTCCCTGTTCTTTCCATGATTGTGTGTATAACCGAATATACAAATCTTTTGTTTTTATCAAACGGGTATTGTTGGTCTGTATGCCGGGAAAGTTTAATTTCATGGATTTAGCGGAGCCATTTATATGAAGATCCTTATTTTCGATAATTATGATTCTTTTACGTATAACCTTGTTCACCTGGTTGAGAAAATAACACAGGAGAAGGCGGATGTTTTCCGCAACGACCAGTTGCCGTTGGAAAATGTGAAAGATTATGATAAAATAATTTTATCACCCGGTCCCGGGATACCGGAAGAAGCAGGCTTGCTTTTACCCCTGATCCGTGAATATGCTTCTTCCAGATCCATCCTCGGCGTATGTTTGGGGCACCAGGCGATCGGGCAGGCTTTCGGAGCAAAACTGGTGAACCTGTCGACGGTTTATCACGGTGTTGCTACGGAGATCAGGGTGGTGAGTGGTGAGTGGTCAATGGTAAATGAGCGACTTAATTCACCATTCACCATTCACCATTCACAAAGCAATCTTTTTGAAGGACTACCTCCTGTGTTCGAAGCGGGCCGTTATCATAGCTGGATCGTCAGTGATGAAAATTTCCCGGAAGCACTGGAAGTGACAGCAAGAGATGAACATGGTTATATCATGGCCCTGCAACATAAAAAATACGATGTGCAGGGAGTGCAGTTTCACCCTGAAAGTATTTTAACGCCGGACGGGGAGAGGATCTTAATGAATTGGCTAAGACATTAGCCACTGAGTCACTGAAACACACGATTAATTCTGTGTTTCAACATGTCTGCGACCAACAAAAAATAAGAATATGAATATTAAAGTATGCGGCATCACCGAAATGAAACAACTGCAGCAGCTGGACGGTTTGGAAATTGATTTTGCGGGGTTGATATTTTACGAGGATTCTCCCCGCTATATCGGGAACAGGATCTCACGGAATGAACTGAAGAATGCAGACTTTGATCTGAAGAAAGTGGGTGTATTCATCAACCCGGAAATGATCGATGTGCTCGATGCCATCGTTGATTACGGGCTCGATGTCGTACAGTTGCAGGGTGGGGAAAGCCCTGAAATGTGCGGGGACCTCAGCAGCGAAGTAGAAGTGATCAAGGCTTTCCGCGTGGAGAACGGGGTGAATATAGATGAAATGATCGGCCCTTATGATGCGGTCTGTGATTATTATTTGTTCGGTGCAGGCGGATTGAAAGAAAATCTCGGCAACACCGGCGGGCAATTTGACTGGAATATTTTATCCAAAGCTAAAATTGAAAAACCATTCTTTTTAAGCGGTGGCATCGGACCGGAGGATGCAGCCCGGATTAAAACATTCAATCATCCTGATTTTTTCGGAGTGGATATCAACAGCCGGTTTGAAAAAAGCCCGGGGGTGAAGGATATGGGAATGGTGTTGCAGTTCAGGCAGGCGTTGAAATAAGGCCCCTGTCCCCGTAGGGGTACTTAGGTCAATGAGTCATTTGTATGTTAAGGTATGTTGAAAGAAGAAAGAATAGTAGACAACAAACTCCACCGGGAATGTTAATGCAGCCCTAAATTCCTTTCTTTCGTCAAATAACCCGGCCAGGCGAGGCAATTGGTTTTTGCCATCCCGCCGGAAAGCATAAATTTGTACCTTGATCCGGTCGTCCGTATCATTGAAAACTGCAAGGCCCGGCTGGATTCCGGGTTGTTTTATTTATGAAAATTAATTCCCGTTAAGTATGAAAAGATCACTGTTTGTTTTATTGCTGATGCCTTTATTCATGATGGGCCAGTCCACGAAAAAAAACGGATTCACCATTAATGGGAAACTGGATGGTTTTATTGACGGGACAGAAATAAAACTGTTCCGGAACGGCGAGGCGGTTGAAATGACAAAAACAAAATTGCTGAAGGGTAAATTTGCACTGAAAGGCAATGTAAAAGAACCGATGCTTTGTTATATTGTCATCGGCAATGAAAAGCCGGCAGAGATCTATGTGGAGAACGGAACGATCTCATTGAAAGGAAAGAAAACCGAGCCGCCTGTTTTTGAGATCACGGGTTCTGTATCACATAAAGAGTTTACTGATTTTACAAAAACATTTATCCCGCTCGCGCAGCAACTGAACGGGTTGGCCAATACGATCAATTCAACCATGCCCGGACCTGAAAGGGACGGATTGATGAAGACCTATACCACTTCACAGGAGAATGTTCAGAAGGCGATCGACAAATTTGTTTCCGAAAAAAATAAATCGTCCGTTGCTGCATTTATCCTGAACGCTACTTTTGATTTTAACCAGGACGTTGTGATTCTGGAAAACAGATTTAACCGGCTTGATGCGGCTGTCAGAAAATCGGATGCAGGTAAACAACTGGAAGAATTTATTGCCGAAAAAAAGGTTGGTGCGATCGGTACAGAGGCGCTGGATTTTACACAGCCTGATACAACAGGAAATCCTGTTTCCTTATCCTCTTTCCGCGGAAAATATGTACTGGTTGATTTCTGGGCTAGCTGGTGCGGACCCTGCCGCAATGAAAACCCGAATGTGGTGGAGAGCTTCAATAAATTCAAGACAAAGAATTTTACCATACTGGGTGTTTCCCTTGACAGGCCCGGGCAAAAAGAAAGGTGGGTGAATGCCATTCATGAAGACAACCTGACCTGGAATCATGTCAGTGACCTGCAGTTCTGGAACAATGCAGCCGCCAAATTGTATCATATCCAGGGAATACCACAGAATATTCTTGTTGACCCCGCAGGAAAGATCGTTGCTAAAAATCTGCGCGGCCCTGCTTTGGAAGCCAAGCTTTGCGAGATCTTCGGATGCAATTGATCTTATTCTTCAATACCCATCAGTTTGCTGATCGCTGACCAGTTTTTTTTGCGTTGTGCTTCATACGCATCCTGTGTTTTCCGGTTCTTATTATCGGTATAATCTTCCAGTAACTGGGCCTGTTTTTGCAGCCCCTTCAGGATATTTATTTCTTCCGTGGCAAAGCCGGTGTCTTTTTTATCTTTCAGAAAACCCCCATCCATCATTTCTTCCAGCATTTTTACGAGGTTGCCGGCAACTTTTCTTTGTGCAACCATCAGGTCGCTTACGGTCAGGGCGTCATAGGCATCATGAGTAAACCCGTCACTGATGCTTCCGATCAGGCCATAGGTATTGTAAAGGAGCGCGGCGGAGAACCCTCCAAGTGATTCCAGCAATTTCCTTTCTCTCTCATCGCAGGTTTGGGAGAAGCTGCTGAAGGATGATGTCAATAAAAAAAATAAGATGATCAGTTTTCTCATTTGTTAAAGTTTGAAACAAATGTCGGTCGATTTCCTGATTCATTTTATCAAATAAATTAACTTCCGGTATGGAATCAAATTCAATCGCGGGGGAATATTACCTGCAGGGGGCCAGGGAAATGGCATCCGGGTTTTTAATAAAGCCGGAAGGGATGTTTCAATTTTTTTTTACATATGGCGCATTGGACCGTTATGGTTCCGGCCGGTGGGAATTAAAAGGCGACCAGCTCATATTGAACAGTACCGCCAGGCCATCACATGACTTTGCATTGATTGAAAGTAAATCAGTGCCGGGAGACCAGGTCACAGTCAGGATTAAGGATAAGAACCGGAACCTGCTGAGTTATGTGTTTGCCAGTTTGAAGAATGGAATAAAAGATTCCTGGACGCCGGCCAGTCACAAAGGCGAAATAGTATTTCCGAAACAGGAAATCACCACCATTTCTTTGTTGTTTGAATTTTGCCAGGAGAGGTTCTCAACATTTGAAGTGGAAAATAAAACCCATAATGATTTTACATTCCGGTTTGAACCCTGGCTCGCAGAAGTGTTTCTGCATGATTTTATATTGCAGGTGGGCAATAATGTATTAATTGGCGGGCACCCGCTGATGGAAGGGATCGCATTCCGTTACGCGAAACAATAATATGCACAAATATGTATAACCGGGCAGGGAAATTAAAAATTATCGGTGTAACTTGACAATTAATCTGAACTCCTAATAAAAATTCAGGAATATGAAAATTCTATTCGGATCCCTGGTTATTTTTCTCTCCATCCAATCACCGGCACAGATACTGAAGAATATCAAGAACCGGACCATCAGCAAGGTGAAAGAGAACACGGTTGACAAAGCTAAATATGAAGCGAGAAATGCCCTGCATAAGCAGGTCAATGATATCCGCGACGGTTTCGATTCCACCGATTTTGATTATGCCATCCTGGTCAGTGATAATTCGGGTTTGTTCAACGTAAAGGACAAAAGGGAATTCGGGAGCAAATTCTTTAATCTGAAAAGTATTGGAAGCTCTCTTTACCACAGGGATTTTGATATCAGTGATGAAGATAATGCCCGGTTGAACCTGCACATGGGTGAATCGGCGTTTGCCATGGGCCGATACCTGTATGCCGAAAAAAAATTTAATGCTGCTGCCGGTTATTTTGAAAAAGCCTATATGCTCAGCGATCCGGGTTATATGAAGACCATTTCCAATACCGGCTTGCTCTATGCCACGATGGGTCGTTATTCCCAGGCAGAAAAATTTACATCAAAGGCCCTGAACATGCGTAAAAATGCTTTGGGACCAATGGATATGGGTGTAGCTGCTTCATTGAACAATTATGCTGTATTGCATTATAACCTCGGGCAATATAATGAATCGGAAAAAGATTTTGCCGGTGCCCTGTCGGTCATCATTGCCAATAAAGAACAAACATCCATGCCCTATTGCATTGTGCTGAATAACCAGGCTATGTTGTTCCAGGCGCTCGGCAGATATGAGACGGCGGAAAAAAATATGCTCGAGATCATTGATATCGGGGAAAGGATGAATAAACCGAGGACCGCGAACGGGCTCCGTTTTTTTTCCAACCTCGCGTTGCTTTATCAGCAAATGGGAAAATACACCGAGGCGGAGAATATCTACCTGAAGATGCAGAAAAAAATTACGGACCGTACGACACCTGAATTTGCCAATATCCTGAATAATGTGGCTATTCTTTACCTCGTAATGAACAAACAGGATAAAGTGGAGGAGATGTTGCAGAGATCTTCCGGGATCTATAATAAAAGTTTTGGTGAAAATTCACCGGCTTATGCTAAAGTGATCAGCGACCTGGGAAATTTTTACCGGTATAAGGGGCGTTATGCAGAAGCCGAACCCCTGCTGACAAAAGCGATGGAGATCAGGGAGCAGAGCCTGGGTGCGGATCATCCTTTATTCTCCCAGTCGCAGGAGGACCTGGCGATCCTTTACTGGAAAACAAAAAACTATGATAAAGCGTATTCTTTATATCATAATGTGATGGAGAAATCGCTGGATTTCATCAACCGTTATTTTCCACCGATGAGCGAGTCGGAGAAAACAAAATACTGGGATCTGCTTTCTCCCCGGTTTCAGCGCTTTTACAATTTTGCAGTTGAAGCCGGGTCGGTCAACAAAGAAATAATTTTCGACCTGTTCGAATACCGGGTGGCCACCAAAGGATTATTGCTCAGTTCATCGCGGAAGATCAGCCAAAGCATATTGACAAGCGGAAACAAACAACTCATCAGCGATTATGAGGCATGGCTGGATGCAAAAGAAGAAATGACCAAACTCTATGTATTTTCCAAAGAAGATCTGCAGGAGCAAAATATAAATCTTGATTCCCTGGAAGGCGTGGTCAATGCCATGGAGAAAAAATTATCAGAAAACTCCAAAGAATTCTCCCAGTTTTATTTTACCAGTAAAGTGAAATATGCAGAGATACAGGGAAAACTGAAAGCAGACGAAGCCCTGGTGGAGATCATACGGCTGCGGAATTTTGACCAGGCTTTCACTGATAGTTCCCGTTATCTCGCCCTGGTCGTAACAAAAAGCTATACACAACCAAAGCTCATTATACTGGATAAAGGTTTTGAAATGGAAAACAAATTTTTCAAAACCTACCGCAAATCGATGCAGAACAAGATCAATGACGAGCAATCGTATAATCAATACTGGGCCCCCCTGGACCCGGAAGTAAAAGGCAAAAAGAAAATATTTGTTTCACTGGATGGCGTGTATAACCAGATCAATATAAACACACTGAAGAAACCGGGAGGCGATTTCCTCATCAACCAATATGATATTGTGTTAGTGAGCAATGCCAGGGAAATTACGGCTGCCGGTAACAAGAGCAATGCGCCGGGTAAAAAAGCAACACTGATCGGTGATCCTGATTATGGCGGGGATAAAAGTATTGTACCACTGCCGGCTACCAAAACAGAAGTGGATGGTATCAATAATGTATTGAAATCATCCGGTTACCAGGTAGCGGAATATACACAGCGTGATGCTACGGAGAATAATCTAAAATTATCAAAGGACCTGTCCATCCTGCATATTGCCACGCATGGATTCTTTTTCCCGGATATTGAAAAAGCAAGCTGGCCTATCGGGGTAAGCGCCGATAATGCAAAGGATAATGTGTTGCTCCGTTCCGGTTTGGTATTGACGGGTGTGAAAGAAACAGATAAGATGAACCCGACTATGGACAGTGTGAGCAATGGCGTGATGACTTCGTATGAAGCCATGAACCTGGACCTGAAGGGAACAAAATTAGTTGTCCTCAGTGCTTGTGAGACCGGTCTCGGTGAAGTGAAGGCCGGTGAAGGTGTGTATGGTCTGCAACGGGCATTCCTGGTGGCAGGAGCCGATGCTTTGATCATGAGCTTATGGAAGGTGGATGATGCGGCCACGCAGCAATTGATGAATAATTTTTATGCCAACTGGATAAAGAGCGGAGATAAGCAAAAAGCATTCAAGCAGGCCCAGCTTCAGCTGATGACGAAATATAAAGAACCTTTTTACTGGGGAGCTTTTGTGATGATGGAGGATTGAAGGCGGGTGGGTAGTAGTAAGTGGATAGAGGTGAACGGTAATTGGTGTGTGGCAGTCCACCCGTATCTTTTAATAACTGCATCAGGTCATTGGAAAGTATTCAGTTAAGCAGAGTGCAGGGGGAATAATATTGCATGGAAATTTTTAGGTTCCAAAAATAAACTGAATTAAAAAAGAACTCGTACAAGTTAATTTATACACCCACCAAATACTGCCCCTGTATATATTTCGCCACTTCCACCAAATTCTTCGTTTTCTCAAACACGGCCAGTTGCCGGTCAGCCCCCGTGCCGTTCTCCAGCATTTTATGGACATAGGCAACGCGGTGACGGCTTCCGAGATGATCAAGTACCGGATCAAGAAAGTCAAGCAGTTCATAGATCAATGCCCTTGTATTCACTTCTTCTTCTTTACCAAAATCAATCAGATGCCCATCCACACCATATCGGCTGGCCCTCCATTTATTTTCATTCAGCAAGGCTCTTGAATATTGAATGTAATTCAGGTTCTTGGAACGAAGCATGTAGATCCTTGCACAGATGGCCTGGAACAATGCCGCAATGGTTATGGTTTCGTCCACCGTCATCGGCACATCACATATGCGGAACTCGACCGTATTAAAGAACGGGTGCACCCGCAGGTCCCACCAGATCTTTTTGGCATTATCAATGCAATTGGTTTTGATCAGCAGCTTCACATAGTTATCGTAGGCTTCGATGCTGTCAAACGAATCCGGAATCCCGGTGCGGGGAAACTTATCAAATACTTTGGTGCGGAAAGATTTATAACCCGTCATCCTTCCTTCCCAGAAGGGGGAGTTGGTACTTAATGCAAATACGTGTGGTAAAAAATAACGGGTGCTGTTGGCGATATGGTTGGCCATTTCCCGGTTCTCCATACCTACATGCACATGCAGGCCAAAGATCAGGTTACTCCGGGCCGCTTCCTGCAGTTCATTGACGATTTCATTATACCGGATATGATCGGTGATCAACTGGCTTTCCCAATGACTGAAAGGATGGGTCCCCGAAGCACCCATGGCAAACCCGAGGCTGCCGGCAATACCGCTGATGGTTTTGCGCAGCATGGATACATCGTTAAATGCTTCATCAATATCTGCACAGATATCCGTACCCACTTCCACTACGGCCTGGTGCATTTCAGCCTTCACTTTATCCTTTATTACTTTCTGACCTTCCTGCACGATCTTTTGTTCATGACTCTTCAACTCAAATGTTTTGGGGTCAAGTACCATGTACTCTTCTTCTACGCCGAGTGTAAAGCTTTTGTAATTGAGATTCATAAGTTAGTTTATGGCTAATAGTTCATCGTTCATGGTTCATGGGATAGTAAAGCATAATAAGAGCCTTGAACCATGATCTATGAACAATTATATCAATGGCCTTTTATTACTGCTTCTTGTTACATATTCTCCCCATGTTAAATTATCGGCTCCTTCTTTATGTTCCATCGCTTTTTCAATGGCATAATTGGCGGCTGTTTCCACAACCCATTCAAAATTCTCATCACCCACGCTGGCCCTTTCTGCATCGGGGGCCGGGTTACAGAAATCAATCGCGTAAGGGACATTGTCCCTTACAGCCAGTTCCACGGTATTAAAATCATAACCCAGATATTTATTGATACGAAGAACAATATCTGTCATTTGTTGCAGTCTTTCGGGAGTTGGTTTGAAATCCGCCACATATCGCAGGTGGTGCGGGTTGCGCGGCTCATACGACATGATGCGGACATATTTGCCGCCGATACAATAACAACGGTAGTATTCGGTAAATACAATTTCTTCCTGTAGCAGCATCACGAGTTGACCGGTTTCACTGTGTTTAGTAAAAAAATCTTCGGCGCTATCCAGTTTGTAAACACTTTTCCATCCGCCCCCGGCATAAGGTTTCATATAAGCCGGGAAGCCAACATATTTAAAAATAGATTCCCAGTCAAGGGGAAATGCAAGGTTGCTGAATGAATCCGCCGACGTATCATCCGGCAGATCCCTTGACGGCAGGATGGCTGTTTTGGGAACCGGAACATCCAGTTTTGTCATCAGGCAATTATTGAAATATTTGTCATCAGCGCTCCACCAGAATGGATTATTGATGACGGCTGTCCCGGTAACCGCTTCATTCTTTAACCAGGTACGGTAAAAGGGTACATCCTGTGAAATCCGGTCAATGATTACCGCATACCCGGTGCCGACTCCCTGTATGGCTTTATCAATCCGCACGGATTCGGCCATTATGCCGGGAATATTCTTACTGTTGACCCGGGCTACAAAGGCTTCGGGAAATGAACGTTCTTTTCCATGGAGGACTCCGATCTTCTTCATAATTAGATGTTAGTTTTTTAAATGTATTTGGTGGCAAAGAAAAGGCAAATAATCAAATTAACCATGAAGGGTCAGACCGGGACGGTCAGACCCGGTCTGACGGTCTCCGTCTGACCGGTATCAGGTATGCTTTAATTCCTTACTTTTGAATTCATGCAATTGGCAAACGTATCCGGGATCCTTGTTGAACATGCATTGGTCGAGTCTGTTTTCTTGAAGCGGCATGTCAAAGTAGATTTTTATCTCCCCCGCAATGTACAGGACCCTTCACAAATGAGTTTATTACTTATCAACGACGGGCAGGATCTGCCTAAAATGGGTTTTGTTTCTATTCTTGAAAAGTTATACACTGCTGAAGATGCCATTGAACCGCTTCTTTGTGTAGCCATCCATTGCGGCCCCGAACGGAAAATGGAATACGGGGTGGCCGGTAAACCGGATTATAAGGGTTTTGGTGCGAGGGCGCATTTATATACTTCGTTCATTCTTGAAGAACTTATTCCGTACCTGAGGGAGAAATATGCGGTGCCTTCTTTCAGGGAAAAGGCTTTTGCCGGTTTTTCTTTAGGTGGACTTGCAGCACTGGACATCGTGTGGAATCATCCCGATGAATTCAGCAAAGCGGGTGTTTTTTCGGGGTCATTGTGGTGGAGGAATATTGACCAGTATTCGGAAGAATATGACGATGACAAACACCGCATCATACACCAGCAGATCAGGAAAGGGAATTACCACCCCTGGCTGAAATTCTTTCTTCAATGCGGGAACAAAGACGAAACCAAGGACCGTAACCACAATGGCATCATTGACTCAATAGATGATACAAGAGACCTGGTGAAAGAACTGGAAAATAAAGGTTATTCAAGAGAAAATGATATTCATTACCTCGAAATGGCGGATGGTCACCATGATGTATTCACCTGGGGAAGGGCCATGCCGGAGTTTTTAAAATGGGGGTGGGGAAGGAAATAAAGAATAAGAAATAAGAAATGAGAAAGGGGCTTCGTCGGGAGCAGTTTATCATAAATTGAATATCGGGTATTGAATTATCCTTTTTTAGATAAGAAAAGCCGTTCCGATCTGATCGGAACGGCTTTTCTTATTTTAAGCAGATCATTAATTAATTAAAAAGATAACGCAGCCCAAATTGTACAGAGTAAGTGGATGCCGTGGTGACATTGTCCCTGAATGTCCGGGTTACGATCTGACCCTGGGCGGTAGCTAACCTGAATTGAGGTAAAACAGCCCCGCCGGGGATCAATGAAGTTGCATTCTGTATCGCCAGGATCTGGTTGGCATTGGTTAATTTCACTTTGCCCCAGCTTGGGTTCAGCATATTACCAAAATTAAATACGTCGATCGTGAATTGCAGCGTATTGCGGCTCTTTCCTGAAACAATAAAGAGGTCCTGGACAAATTTAGCATCCACCTGGTTACGCCAGGGAGCCTGTGCGCCATTACGTTCGGCATATTGACCGCGGTGTGTTCTCAGGTATTTGTCCTGTTGAATATATGATTCAAACAAATTACGCTGTGCCGTCTGGTCATACACGGTGCCATTGACAGTCTGGCTGGCGAATTGCATTTGCGTTACATCAAATGCAGTGGGGATATAGATCAGGTCATTTCCAAGTACACCATCCCTGTTGAAGTCGCCATTATATGTATAACTGAACCTGTAGTCAATGGAACCCTGGTATAAAAATGCAATACTGGTTGCCAGGTGTTTTAAATATTCTTTCCGGTAAGAAACCATGGCAATAACACGATCGGGTAATACATATTGAGCGGTGGCCAGGGTGGGCGTATTCAAACCTTTCACCTGTTGTGTGCCCTGGTATGTTCCCAATGCCTGGTCTCCGTTTCCGTCAAACAGGTTGCCGGCTAAAGATTTTGTATAAGCTACTGAAGCCATGAAACCTTTGCTGAAAGGTTTTTCAAATTTCGCAGTAAATGCCATATAATAACCCCTGGATCCGTTATCAATGATAACCGGGGTAAAAGCAGATGTTCCCCCTGGCACAAATACACCGGCAGAGTTTAAGGTATTGATAAACCGGGTGGGAACAGATGCACCATATATTGGCCGGTTATCAGGATAACCGGTCACATTGAGGTTTTGTGGAGCGATATAGTTAGGGCTTCTGAAAAATGCTGTATTAACATCTTTGTTGAAGATTGCTTCCAGTGTGGCTACGATACCCCAGGGTAATTTTGTATCGAGTGCCAATCCTGATTTCCAGGTTTGAGGATTTTTGAAATTACCATCAAGAGCCGTTACTGAACTGGGAACTATGGTACCCGCAGCAGGAACAGCAGCAGGGCGATAAGCAATCGGATTCGGGCTAAAAGGCCCCGGAACACCACCGGGTGTCAGCGGGCCAAAGCCTCCTGCCGGTGCGAGCGGACTCGGTGCTCCGGTTGAAGTATATGCATTGAATGCCTGTGTGATCTGGATCATTCCATTGTCACCGGATTGGCTTACTATCCAAACAAATGGAATTTTCCCGGTAAACAACCCGGTACCACCACGGATCTGGAGTGAACGATCTCCATAAACATCCCAGTTGAAACCTATCCGGGGAGAGATCATGATCGTTTTCTTGGGTAAGTTTCCTGTATTCACTTTCTCACCAAAATCAAAATTTTGAGCTAATACCAATGGGTGCGTGAGTATCTGGGGAACACTGGGATAACCAGCCTGGTCCAAACGCAGACCCACGGTCAAACGGAAATTCTTATTGATGGAAATCTCATCCTGTCCATACACTGAATATTGTGTGAATTTGAAGGAAGAGAAAGCCGGAGCAAAATTCTTGGATAATGAATAGGTCATTACAAAGTCTGTTGGCAATTTCCTGTTCAGGGGATTTGGATCCAGTGCACTGGCAAAATCATTCCAGGTGGCAAAACGATAATAGCTGGTTCCGAAACGCTGGAACCCGTTGATCGTTTTACTGAAATCGGCTTGTACTCCCAAAGTCCAGTGGTGTTTGTTGGTTGTCCAGCTTAGATTATCAACAAAAGAATACATTTTTACCCTGCGGAGATTTCCAAAACTGAATGGCTCATATCCAAATGAAGTATATACTGCACCTACACCCGAACCTGACTGGGGTGTGACTCCTCCGCTGGTACTCATGATATCAACAAAGGGGAATATTTGACTTTCGGAAGTCCGGGAATCGTTTTGGTCGGTGAATGTACCACGGAGTACATTAGAAAATCCTTTGAAATTAGAATTCAACTCTGCAGACAAGGAATAAAAATTAGCTCCCTGGAAATAATTTGAATTCCTGAACCACAGGGCAGTGATCGCTTGCCTGCTTGCTGTATTGCCGGCCACTGTTCCGGCGCCACCTACAGAAGTACTTGGCGGATTGGGTTCACCACCTTCCACCTGGCTGTACCGGATATTAAAACGCTGGCTACGGCTGATATTCCAGTCAATACGGGCCAACACTTTTTTCCGGGTAATATCGGGTGTGTAATTATCAAAGGGTCCCGTAACGTAACCATAATTATTTAACAGGTATGTGCTGATAGCATTCAATGAATCAGCAGAAGGTCTTGCTATGTTGGATGCGCTTCCAAAAGCTGCCCCGGAAGAAGATGCATAATTGGGCTGGACCGATTTGGGTTGTGTTTCTTCTTCATAATTCAAAAAGAAAAACAATTTGTTCTTGATCAGCGGGCCGCCGAAACGTACACCGAATAAATCATATTCTTCGGGCGGCCTGGTGAAATACGTTTTTTCAACTTTGCGGCCGCGGTGCCTTTCATTCCTGAAATACTTATAAACAGAACCCGAAAAAGTATTGGATCCGGAACGGGTCACTGCATTGACGGCACTTCCGATAAAACCGGACTGGCGTACATCATAAGGATTGATCGTGACTGATATTTCTTCAATGGCATCTACGGAAATGGGAGAACCATTGGCAGGAAGATTGGTCCCGATACCAAAGCTGTTATTAAAATCAGCTCCGTCAACGGTGAAATTATTTTGCCTGAAATTACCTCCGCCGATCGCGGCACCATTGGACTGGGGAGTGGCGCGGGTAAAATCATTGATGCTCCTGGTAATAGTGGGGAGAGAGTTGATCTGGCGCAAACCAATATTGGTTACCGCACCGGTACGGTTTGGATTAAATACGGTTCGGCGCGTAGTGGTCAGCACGACATTTTCCAAAGCAGCATCTGTTTTCTTCAGGTTGCTTACTAATGAAAATGACTCTGCCAGTTGCAGGTAAATGTTTTCATACTTACCGGCCTCATGCCCGACAAAAGTTATTTCAATAAGATAAGGACCTCCCGATTTCATATTCTGAATATTGAATATGCCGCCACCTTTACTGGTTGTCGCATATTTGGTACCGGTCGGCAGGTGGGTGGCAACGATCGTTGCACCGACTAAGGGTTCATTCGCACTGCCTTTTACCGTACCATCGATCGCTGAGGTAGTGATCTGGGCAAATAACAACGGAGAGGCCATGAAGGCTAAAGCAAACAAGAAGAGTATTCTCTTAAGCATAAATTTTGGTTTTCGGTTGCAAAGAAAAGGAATATTTCCAAATTAAATATAGGCAAA
>CAZQGZ010000057.1:0-17920 GCA_964592935.1 uncultured Chitinophaga sp.
GCGCCTTCTTCTTCCAGCCTGTTCTTCCATTCAATATTGGCCTCTTCTTCAAACCTTGCCCTCAGTTCCAGCATCACCACTACTTCTTTCCCGTTTCGAACAGCATTGATCAGCGCGTTGATGATCTTGGATTGCGGGGCCAGGCGATAGCAGGTGATCTTGATCGTGGTTACATCCGGATCAAAAGCCGCTTCACGGATCAGGTCGATCAGCGGCAAGAAGGAATGATAAGGGAAATGAAGCATCACATCTTTTTCCAGGATCACATCGGTGACTCTCCGGACAGTCAGCAGCGGATGATCAAAAGGTTTTTTACGATTTCTTTTCTCTTTGAACACCTGGTCGGGGAAATCCATAAAGTGCCGGAAGTTGTGGATCCGTCCTCCCGGGATCAGGTTATCTCTTTTGGAAAGATTTAGCCTTCTGATCAGGTATTCGAGCATACCGGGGTCCATTTCGCGGTCATAGACAAATCGAACGGGTTTTCCTTTTCGCCGGTTCTTGATCCCCTTTTCAATTTTCTGGATGATATTGGTGGACACATCTTCATCAATATCGATCTCCGCATCCCGGGTTACTTTGAAAATATGTGACTGATACTGGTCATAACCAAAGTAGGAGAAGATGTCCGGTAAATTAAACCGGATCACATCTTCGAGCAATATGATATGGCTCTCTTCCGGTTTGGAAGGAAGGATCTTAAACCTGCCCTGGGTACGGCTCGGTACTTCGATCAGGGCATATTTTTTTTTCAGGGCGCTTTCTTTTTTCCACATCACCACGGCGAGGTAAATGGATTTATCGCGCAGCGCCGGGAATTCAGGGATATTTTCAATCATCAGGGGGATCACATCGGAGCTTACTTCTTCTTCAAAATAATCACGAACAAAATTCTGTTGCTCCGCATTCAGTTCTTTTTCATTCCGCAAAAATATTTTTTGTTCATTCAGCAAGGCCAGCACTTCTTCCCAGATCCGGTGAAATTCTCCCTGCTGGTTGAGCACCGTCATTTGAATTTCATCAATGATCTGCTGCGGGTTATTTTCCAGGTGCATATTGGCTTTATGGCCAAACTGGATCATTCTTTTCAGCGTGGCCACCCGCACCCGGAAGAATTCATCCATGTTGTTGGAAAAAATTCCGAGAAAGCGGATACGTTCACGCAATGGAACCGTATTGTCTGCCGCTTCCTGCAGCACCCTGGCATTAAAGGAGAGCCAGCTGATATCACGGGCAATGGTCTTTCGTTTATCGTGGTGGGCCATAATGTAAATTTTCAGGAACCTGCATTCCTTTTCCCGTTTTATTGCGGAACGCTGGTTTTTGCATTAAAATTAATGAACGACGGGAAGGAAAGATATAAAGTTTTGAGTAAAAAAAATATCAGCTTTTTTTGAACTGTTCAATGATCGTCGTGGTAGAGAAACCTTCCAGGATGGGATTGATCACGACCCGTCCGCCACCCGCTATCACTTCTTTGGCCCCCGCGATTTGCTCAACCGTATAATCACCACCTTTGACAAGCACGTCAGGTTTGATGGCTTTGATCAGTTCAAGCGGGGTATCTTCTTCAAAAAGGACAACCGCATCGACCATGATCAAAGAGGCCAGGAGCAATGATCTGGATCCTTCATTATGAACGGGCCTGGACTCACCTTTTAACCTTCTTACCGAAGCGTCTGAATTCATTCCAACAATTAAATAATCTGCTTCTTTGGCTGCCTGTGAAAGAGAATAAATATGTCCCCGGTGCAGTATATCAAAAACACCGTTTGAAAATGCAATCTTTTTGCTCAGCAGTCGCCATTGAGCCACTTTCTGAACAATTTGTTCAGGCGTAAAAATTTTTCCGGGTATGCAATCAGCTCTTTTCAATTTGTAATTTTTGTTTTAATAATTCTCCAAAAGTCAGCAATCCGCGGATGCCGGTATCATTATGGTTTAACCTTTTGGCGGTGTATGAATTGCTTATTATAATAAGGCATGGTTACAAAACTAATCAAACCCCCGATGACAATGACGGCAGTTTGTGCCAGCCACAAGATCCATCCGAATGCCAGGGCAATACCTTCATTCAGACCGTACACGATCATGGTTTGCTGCAGCAGGTAAGCATATGCGCCGATACCCCCGGGTGTGGCGATCATGCCGATACTGCCGGCCGATAAAACCGTAAAGGCTTCCCGGATTCCGTATTCATTTGTTTCCTTCAAAGCCAGGAAACCCAGGTATCCTCCGAATAAGTATAATGTCCAGAGAATAATGGTCAGTAAAATGAAAAATTTTCTCTCGCGAAGATGTTTTACGGCACTGATGCCCTGCCAGATCCGTTGCCCGATCTTTTTGAACAGCATGCCAAGGTCATTAAAATTTTTTTTCTTCCTGATCATCCAGGTGACAATAATGATGACGATAATAGCAAGAGCGATCAATAGCACCAGTGATGAAGAAATGGTTTTATGTTCAGGATCCTTTTTGGGATTGAATATCGCTTCGGTCAGTTGAGAATAAATGTCCGGTTGTATGACCAGGGTGATGCCAAATACCGTCAGCAACGTAATGGCATCAATGATACGTTCCAGTATGATGGTCCCGATAAGTTTATCGGCCGGAATTTTTTCATAACGGGCCAGCATGGTGCATTTCACCACTTCACCAAGACGGGGCACGGCCTGGTTGGTAAGGTAGCCGATCATCACTGCGAAAAATGTATTGAACTTTGAAGGCTGGTATCCCAGGGATTTTATCAGCAGCCTCCAGCGTAATCCCCGGATGAAATGACTGGAAAGTAAAATGATGAATACCGGGATGATGAGCCAGTATCGGGCGGTTGAAAGCGCTGTCCTGATCTGGGATTTGTTTTCAGTGGTCAGGTCCTTGACCGACCACCATGCTAAAAAAATACCCAGCCCCAGGAAAAAACTGTATTGAATTATAGTGCGGAGATGTTTGTTCATCGGTTTCGAAAATAGTTAAAGAAGTCAATGAGTCAAATGAGTCATATCATGTCGCGGGGTCATATTGGTCATCATAGTCATAACCATCAAAAAGGTCATATCAGTCATATCAGGAATTTATTTGACCCATATGATCTGTTTGACCCCATTTGACCATATATGAACCAATATAACTTATCCACCTTCGCTGAAGCTTCGGCGGACAAGTATGACCATATTATCAATCAACCTGACATCATTCAAAAACGCTGCTACCAGCGCCACGGCTTTTTGTTTATCATTCCAGGCATGAACAGGGGAAAGATCAATGGTATCAGCAATTTCTACATAATCAACCCTGAAGCCTTCCTCTTCAAGCATTTGCCGGGCTTTCTCTTTTAATGCATCCGGTGATTCTTTTCCGGCTTTTAATTTTATCATATTAAGGCAACGGTAAATGGTCACGGCTTTCTTTCTTTCCGGTTTACTGAGACGCATATTGCGACTGCTCATGGCCAGACCGTCCGTTTCGCGAAGCGTAGGGCAGATGATCAATTCAACTTTATTTTTCAAACCGATCTGTTCCACCAACCGGTTGATGACCATGCATTGCTGGTAATCTTTCTGACCGAGGTAGAGATGATCCGGGGTTACAATATCCAATAACCGGTGAACTACCATGCATACTCCCTGGAAATGCCCGGGGCGGAACTTGCCTTCCAGGACATTTTCAAGAAAGCCGAGATCATATTCCATTACCGGATTCAACCCGCCAGGGTATATTTCATTTACATCGGGAAGAAACAGAACATCACACCCGGCTCTCTCCAGCAGGTAAATATCTTTTTCTATGGTAACCGGGTATTTTTTGAAATCCTTCGGATCATTGAACTGGGTGGGGTTAATAAAAATGCTGGAGACAGTAAGTTCATCTTTTTTCTTTGACGCTTCAATCAGTGAAATATGACCTTCATGCAATGCCCCCATCGTAGGAACAAAACCGATATGTTGAACTTTTTCCCGCTGAGCATCAACCCATTTGCGTATGTCTCTTGTTTTTTTAAATAAGATCATTTTATTGCTTTATTCATGTATTTGTTTATCTAAAACAACGGAATTCAGCGTAAAATAACTACCTTCGCCCCCCTTTACAAGCCCTGAACCGCTTTTTTGCAGGAGCGATGTAATTTAAACGGGAAGCCCATGTCAGCCAAGAAAAGAATTTTATTTATCGCCCATGAAATGTCACCCTACCTGGAGTTGACAGAGTTTTCTGAGACCGCAAATAAACTGGCCATCAAAGCTAATGACAATAATTTTGAAGTCCGCTGCATCATGCCCCGGTTCGGCACCATAAATGAACGAAGACACCGGTTGCATGAAGTGGTGAGACTGTCGGGTATCAATGTTTCCGTGGATAATGAGGATATGCCGTTGCAGATCAAAGTGGCTTCACTTCCCAGCGCCAGGTTGCAGGTTTATTTCCTGGATAATGAAGACTTATTCAGGCGCAAATTTGTTTTTCATGATGAACAGGAAAAATGGTTTGATGATAATGGCCTCCGGACGGTTTTTTATTGCAAGGGGGCCCTGGAAACCGTGAAGAAATTCGGTTGGCCACCCGATATCATTCATTGCAGTGGCTGGATGACCGGATTGATCCCGGCCTACCTGAAAACGGTATACAAAAAAGAACCTGTATTTGCGCACAGCAAAATAGTTTATACAATCGGCCAGAATACATTCAAAGAAAAGCTGGGAAGCGATTTCATTAAAAAAGCGCTTATCCATGCTTCGCTGAAAGAGAAGGATCTTGAAATTTATAAAGAGGCAAACAATACGGCCATGTTCAGGGGCGGCGCCACATTTGCTGATGCGATTACTTTCGGCGCCGAGAAAATTGAAAAGAAACTGGTGGAAGAATTTTCCAAAGTGAGAGGAAAGAAAACATTACCCTATAACCCGGAAGGAGATTTAACAGACTATTTACAACTGTATAGCGACCTTGCGGGCAAATAGCCCTGCCTGCCGGCAGGCAGGCTCACCCTGCCCTTTGCACTGGTGGAGAGGGAATTGCAAACCAGATAATAAAACTACTTTGTGAAGAAAAATTATTCCGTCTTACTGTTTTTTGCCATCATCACATCGGTCACTTTTTTATTTTCTGCCTGCAAAAAATTAAATGAATCAACTGAACTGGGCGGTGGGCTGATCCCGGCAGTAGATAATATAAAAACCTTTGAGACCTATCTTGATGTCATTACCGACAACAAGGATTTCCAGGACACCACCAAGGTTTATTATAACGACAACCTGGCTGTCGGGCATATCAGCACCGATCCTGAATTCGGGTCGACCCATGCGGACGCATATTTTAATATCAGTTCTTCTTTTTATCCCTATTATCCGTTTATCAACAAGGATTCGGTAGATATTGATTCGGTCGTTCTTTCTTTATCCTATAATTCTTATTACGGCGATACGAATTCTGCACAGACGATCCGGGTGTTTGAAATAGCCCCTTCGGCTCCTTTCACTGACACTTCATTATATAAATATGATCAAACTCCTTTCCAGCTCACAGGAGGACAGCTTGGGTCCAAAACTTTCCTGGTAAAGAATTTAAAGGATTCGGTCCTGCATATCAGGAAACGGGATACGACCAAACTGGTAAATGTGATCCGTATCCCGATGCCTAATCAACTGGGAGTAAGGTTAGCGGGCTATGATACCACTTCAACGGCCAACGGAGCTTATCGAAATGATTCCGTTTTCAAATCGTTATTCAGGGGGCTTGCCATCAAAGCTGATAACAGTGGTAATGCGCTGACCTATTTTACCCCCGCCGATAAATCCAAAACCAAACTGACCGTTTATTTCAGGGTAACAAAGAACGGTATCAGGGACACCTTATCTTTTGATTATTTTCATATGACCCAGGGCCAGGCCAATATTGTTTCAAGAACGAAAGCAAACGGGTGGTTGGCTTACCTGAATAACGGGCAGCCAAGTGATGACAAGGTTTACCTGCAGAGCATTCCGGGTTCTTATGCGTCAATAAAAGTTCCGGGACTTGATACATTTAAAAATGCGGTGATACACCGGGCTGAACTGGTGATAAACCCACTGCGTTCCACCCAGGATCAGACTTTTATTCAACCTTCCGGTTTGTTTCTTGACCGGGTCAATAACATAGGCGACACCGTATTTACGTTTGATACGGATATGGATATACAGGCAGCCGGTGCCGATTACAACTATAATTATATTACGTTCGGCGGAGGTTTGAAATCGGACAGTACGTACCGGTTCAATCTTTCAAAATATGTTCAGGATATCATCACATTGAAAAAACCCAACCATACACTCCGGTTATATGCACCGGTAAGAGCTTTTGTCTATTCGCCCCGCTTTAACCGGGTGAGCCAGATGTATATTTCCAACCAGCCGGCATACGGAAGGGTTGTTCTGGCAGGCGGAAGCTATGGAGTTGCCGGGAAAAAGATGCGGCTCCGTATCATCTATTCCAAATTGTAAAATTTCATCGGTACCATACTTATTAAGATATGTTCAAAAGTCCACCCGTCATTGCCCGGTGGACTTTTTTCATTGTGACCACACCCTTATCTTTGCGTCCGCCTGACAAAAGTTATGGCGATCAACTCTAAAATTTTATTTCATGCCTTATTTATTTACTTCTGAATCCGTCAGTGAAGGACATCCGGATAAAGTAGCCGACCAGATCTCTGATGCGCTTATTGACAACTTTCTTGCCTTTGATCCGCAATCCAAGGTTGCCTGTGAAACGCTTGTCACAACCGGCCAGGTGGTTTTGGCAGGTGAAGTAAAATCAAAAGCCTATCTCGATGTACAGGAGATCGCCCGTGGCGTGATCCGTAAGATCGGATATACCAAAAGTGAATATATGTTTGAAGCCAGCAGTTGCGGTGTGCTATCCGCCATTCATGAACAGTCTGCTGATATTAACCAGGGGGTGGAACGTAAAGCCAAAGAAGAACAGGGTGCCGGCGACCAGGGCATGATGTTTGGTTATGCCACGAATGAAACGGAGCATTACATGCCATTGGCTTTGGATCTTGCACATAATCTTTTAATAGAATTGGCAGCTATACGAAGGGAAAAGAATTCAAAGATGCCTTACCTGCGGCCGGATGCAAAGAGCCAGGTCACACTGGAATATGATGACAATAACCAGCCGGTACGTATTGAGGCCATCGTTATTTCAACCCAGCATGATGATTTTGACAGTGAAGCCAAAATGCTGGCCAAGATCAAAAGCGATGTGATCAATGTGCTGATCCCGAGAATAAAAGCGAAGTATAAAAAATATGCAAAGCTGTTCAACAATGATATCAAATACCATGTGAATCCCACGGGCAAGTTTGTGATCGGTGGGCCGCATGGTGATACGGGATTGACAGGCCGTAAAATTATTGTTGATACGTACGGTGGAAAAGGCGCGCATGGCGGCGGGGCTTTCAGCGGAAAAGATCCATCCAAGGTGGACCGTTCGGCAGCTTATGCAACCAGGCATATCGCAAAAAATTTAGTGGCTGCCGGTTTGTGCAGTGAGATACTGGTTCAGGTTTCCTATGCGATCGGTGTGGCGCAGCCCACTAGTATCAATGTGAATACATATGGAACTGCCAAAGTAAAATTGAATGATGGCGAGATCAGTAAGATTGTAGAAAGTGTATTCGACATGCGTCCTTATTTTATTGAGCAGCGTTTGAAATTGCGCAATCCGATTTATAGTGAGACGGCCGCCTATGGTCATATGGGCCGCAAGCCGGAAGTCGTTGAAAAAACTTTTACATCTCCGGATGGTAAGAAAGTCACAAGGAAAGTGGAATTGTTTACCTGGGAGAAACTGGATTATGTGGGAAAGGTGAAGAAGGCGTTTGGGATATAGGCCTCCCCAAACCCCTCCGAAGGAGGGGCTTTAGACCCCGAAAGATTGTAAAGTCTTTTGGGGTTTTTGTTTTCCTAAATTTGTTAAGTGAAAAATTTCAGATATCAGCAAAGACCAAAGAAGAATACGCTTGTTATTGGCCGCCGGGCTGTGTTGGATGCATTGAAGAATGGACAGCAATTGGACAGGATCTACCTGGACACCGAAGCAAAGGGGAAAGATATTGGTGAGATCAAAGCGCTGGCTTTGCAAAATACAGTTCCCGTTAATTATGTCCCGGTCGCCAAACTCAATGGCTTTAATATCACAGACCATGAAGGATGCGTTGCCCAGAAAGCCAGGGTGCAGTATCAGAACCTGCAGGACGTTATTTCCTTTGTTATAGAAAGCGGGGAAACACCCTTGTTTTTAATACTTGATGGGATTACTGATATAAGAAATATCGGCGGCATTGCCCGCACGGCTTATTGCACCGGTGTGCATGCGCTGATCATACCTGATAAAGGGGTAGGGGCATTGAATGAAGATGCGATCCTGACATCGGCCGGGGCATTGGAAAAAATTGCAGTGTGTCGTGTAAACAGTTTGATGAAAGCCGTGGATGAATTACACCTGAATGGCATCAAGGTTTTTGCCAGTGACATGAAGGCGGATAAAAATATTGGTGATGTTGATTTCAATGAACCCTGTGCGATCGTGATCGGCAGTGAAGAGAAGGGTATTTATCCTGCTTTGATGAAGATATGTGATGAAAAAATAAAAATCCCCATGAAAGGGGATTTTGAAAGTTTGAATGTGAGCGTGGCGGCGGGGATTATTTTGTATGAGGTGATGAAGCAACGGGGGCTGGAATAAGTACCGGATCCCCTTGAGGTAAAGTTTGCACCATTAAACTCACCTTATTCCTGATCTTTTCAAACTGCACTAAACATTTTTGTGAGCATTGAGCGCATTTTTTGCAAACGGTTTTATTTGTTTTCGCTGGGGCGGAAACCGCCAGTTTGTTTTCTTTGCCGGGTGCCCATCCGGGTTTCAAAAAGATAAAAGATAATCTTTCCTTCCAGTTTTTTGCTTTGTAAACATCTTTGGTCATTGCGATCCATTCATGCGTGAGGATCTTAATGGGATTGTTTGTATGGATTGGTTTGGTAAGCCCGTAGGTTGGCTTTTCTTCTTCAGCCTGAAAGGTCCCGAAAAGTTTATCCCATATAATTAATACCATGCCGAAATTCTTATCCAGGTATTTTTCATTGCTTGCATGATGTACCCGGTGATGGGAAGGCGTATTTAAGAAATATTCAAGCCAGCCGAGTTTCTTGATGAATTCCGTGTGCTGAAGGAAAGCAAATAATAACATGATAGTATTTATGAGTACTATCATCTTTACGTCAAACCCCAGGAAACATATTGGTGCTTCAATCAGAAACCTGTACAGGCTGTTTATGGAAGTTGTTCTTATAGCAATTGAAAAATTATAGGAACCGGAAGAATGATGGACAGAATGATTGGCCCAGAAAAACCTGGACCTATGCTCCAGATAATGGAAGCCATAATGAAAAAGATCACTGCATAAAAATAAAATGATACATGCAAACAGGGAAGTATCAAAATGGAAAAAAGCATGTTGTTGCAGGTTGACAAGGGCCAGTATCATGAGTGCTTTCAAAAAAAGATCCGTGACCAGGTTCAGGAGACTGATTGAGATATTCGCCAGTGTGTCCTTTACTTTATAGTCATGAAGATTACTGCGCATGCTTAAGAAAGCCTCAAGGCAAAGCAGCACAAACAGAAAAGGGCCAATATATAAAAATATCTTTTGCATGATATTGATTTTTTGATGAATGATCAGTTTTTGACTGTTAACAGGTCCACTGAAATAATTTCTTCGCCTTCTTCGGTCATTTGTTTTTGAAAATAAAAGCTCCCGGTCTCTTTACCTGATGATTGCCATTCCCCGCTCACCTTGTTTTCTGAAGTATATAGTTTGCCTTTCATAGCCTTTGTAACAGACTCTCCCGGTAACTGATATGATACCAGGAGTTCATTACCCGGATGAAGGGCATAAGTGCCCCTTACTTTTTGTATCCTGCTATTGCTTTGGGAATAAACTTCTGCAACCTTTCCTCTTTTAAAGAATACAATGATCCCGGTTTCACCGGAAAATGTTTTATAGGAACCTTTCCGGACTCCTTTTATATCTTTTCCCGCTGGAGTAAAGGACATGAAAGCAAAACTGAAAAGGACCAGGGCGATAATTTGATTTTTTTTCATTTTTTTTTGTTTGATGATGTAAACCTAAAACCGGGATGACCCCAATCCTAATTGGTTTCCACGTCACCCATGCGGATCGTTTCAATAATTGCCCGGGGAATGTTTCCTGGTCAGGTAGGACATTGAATTTTGCAAAAAATGCCAATGGTGATTGGAGCAAATGATATTTTTTGCCAATATTGAACTATGCGATTTGCAATTTTTTCTAAATCTGGTGGAGTATTTTGAAGCCATTAAACAACCATGAGCGCGTCTTTGGATAAGAAAATAGCTTTACTGCAGGTTTCATGGGCTCAGTCCTTACTGGTTTTTTCACAGGTAAGACCGGAGGACCCTGATTCCAGTGTATTTACACAGTGGGTTAATACGATCAAAGTCCGGAAAGAATTCAATTATATTGGTGTTGGATCCTGGCGGGTAAATGGAAAGGGTGAAACACCATTAATTTTTGAAACTCAACTCCGGCAGGATTTTCTGCTTTACAGGGGACGGTCGAACCAGGTTCCTTTTTTGCGGTCTTTAATGGTCAATTTTGACCTGGGAAATTATAATTATAAAAAATCCGTTACCGTCCAGTAGATTCAACAGGGAACCGTAAAAAATTGCTTCGGATAAAAAGTTCAAGAAAATATAAACGTTATTTCAGTATCAGGGCCCGTTATGACCTGGAATGTATCCTCGATAAGGTAAATGATTATCCCACTTTTAAAAACAGGGCTTCTGAAAAAAACAGGTTCTCACACCGAATGATCATCAGTTTCTATCCGGTCAACAGCCGTACACTGGGTCTGTTTATCTCTGTATACTCCGGCCGCGATTATTATAATGTTTGTTATCCCGATAAAATTTTCAATACCAAAGCGGGCCTGGTGTTTGAAATTAATAAGTACAGGCTCCGGGGAACACAATATATGAATATGCTATAGGCTGTACCCGACCTATCCGGTATCCATCATACGGGGACCCCGGTTCAGGTTGTTATTTTAAATGCCTGTATGGTTTTTTGAAAAAAAAATATTTACTTTAAGCTATTAAAGCCCTTGTGTACGGGATTTTCTTTGTAGAACAACAAGCATACAAAAATCAACTGTATGGAATCAACAGAAACCCAGGTTGCTTTTTTCCAGCATATTAAATCATTGCTGCCCCAGCACAAATCACTGGTGGATGAAATAGCGGACCTGCTTGACATCAGTACCGACAGTTCTTACCGCCGTATACGCGGGGAAAAGCAGATCTCGCTCGAAGAAATCCGGAAACTGGCATCGCATTACAGGATATCTCTTGATCAGTTTATGCACCTGCAATCGGACTCTTTTCTTTTTTCCGGGCGTTTGCTCAATACCGGTAACTATGATTTTGCCAAGTGGACCGAGAGCATTTTGCAGCAACTTCAATTTTTAAATTCATTTAAAAAGAAACATATCACCTACCTGGCCAAGGATATCCCGTTGATGCAGCAATTCCTGGTCCCGGAGGTGGCGGCGTTCAAATCTTTTTTCTGGCGGAAATCCATTCTACTTTATGAGGAAATGAAAGGACAAAAATTTTCAATGAACAGCATCAGTGACAATCATTTCGATATCAGCCGGAAGATCGTTGATGAATATAACTTGATCGGGTCCACGGATATCTGGAATATTGAAAGTATCAACAGTACAATACGACAGATTGAATTTTACAGGGAAGCCAACCTTTTCGAAACGGAGAGTGATGTGAAAAAACTCTATGAAGCCGTGTTCAGGCTGATCGATCACCTGGAAAAACAAGCAGAACTCGGACTCAAATTTTCAGTGAATGAAAATCCGAGATCGAATGCAGCACCTTACAACCTGTATAATAATGAACTGATCCTGGGAGATAATACACTTTTATTTGAAGTGGATCATCTGAAAATGACCATTTTAAATCACAGTATTATCGATTTTATTTCCACCCGGGATGAAACTTTCAATTTGCATATGTACGGCGTGCTGCAAAACCTGTTGAAAAAATCAACTTCCCTCAGTGTGAGCAGTGAAAAAGAAAGGACACGTTTTTTTAACCAGTTAAGAGATAAAATGAAACTGGCTTCCCGGCTCTGACCCTTTGCCACAGGAACTTTTCACTGATTCATACGGCTTCAGCCGGGCACAACACCCGGCTGATATCTTTCTTCAGGTTCTTTACTCCAGTCAATCCGCTTTATTTTTTATTGCTGACCTGACTGCAGGGTTGTAGACTAATTGTTGCCCCGAAACTATTATTTCTATTTTGTTCGTTGCCGTACTTTTCCTGATAGAAATATTGGCGCCTTTTGGAATCGAAAAAGACTTTGATGTTGGGGTCATGCTGTTACCTGAATTATTTTTTGTTCCGTTTATCGTGATATCAACCATCATGTTGGTTGATATAGTGATTCCTCTGACAGTTGCAGGATAGGTAACAGTTATTCCGGAAGATCTGCGTTGAATCACGAATCCTGTTACAATGGGAAAATTAATTGTATTGCCTCCGGTATTAGGAAAAGTCAGTACAACCTGTGTCGGATCTTCGGCATCTACGTCCAGGTTTGTCGGAGGCACATTGGCTCCTGCCGGCAGACTCAGATGTCCGCCGCCCGGCAACCAGATTTGCGGTCCGGTTTCGCAGGGTTCGGAACCGCATAATTGTACTCCCTGTTGCCCGGTTGGGATGGAAGATATGGTTACCTGGTCACATTGAGCCGTTGTCATTTTGTTTAAAATTAACAAGACAGATAGTAAGAAAAAATACTTTTTCATGATGATTAGTTTTAATATTAAAAACAATTAGTTCCTTTGAATATTGATAGTCTGAATTGGAACCTTGGATTTATCCAATGTAAAAACAGCTCCATTATTCCAGATAATCTCTTCTGGTTTGTTATTAGGTCCTGTTTTGGAAACCCTGCCTTCGGTCTGACCTTTATTTCCTTTGGCATCAATCCATGTGACGGATAATTTGTCATTTAAAATAGTGATAAACCCAACTTCACCATTAGCTAGTTTCCAGGTAAAGCCTTTGCCATTATTGAATATATCATAGGTTATTCCGTTATTGCCTTTCCATTTACCAGAAAGATCGTTTTTGAAACTTGGTGTGTAGTTGTTTACAGTAGTGGGATTGTTTTGAAAATTAACGGCGGTGACAGTTTTAATACAGTCAGTGCTTCTGCAAAAGATCACACCGTTATTCCAGTTAATCAGAATTGGCCGGCCGCTTTCATCTTTTTTTATGATTTTCCCTCTAGTATTGGGATTTGTGCCAGTATTGCCACCATGCCACTCTGCCCTTACACTATCGTCTTTTAATAACTGAATTTGTCCATATTCATTCTTATCACTTCTTTCCCACATGAACCTGCCTTCGCCTGGCAAAGTTTTTATTTCATAAGAAAATCCAATATTGCTATTCCATCTCCCGTTTAAATCAAAAGCAGGCAAAAGAGATGCAGTTACTGTTAATTGTTTGTCATGAATAAAAACATGATAGGTATGTATAACGCTCCAACTTTGACGATTCACTCCAAAAGGTTGCCAACCATTTCCAGGGTGAACTCTTCCCTTATCTTCAAAACCTACAGTTATTTTTAACTCATTAAGTTGGTTAGGAATAATTCTTATTTGCTTTAAATCTATTTTACATGCATTGAAAGCTCCTGTTTCTCCTTTATATAAATAGTTTAATGGGCGATTTGGGCTTCCAGGCGGAATATATTGCTCCGATATATTTCCATATTCCGGAGAGGAAGAAGAGATATATTGAAAATTTACGTTGCTTTGCGAATTTGAATTGTTTTGAGAGTTTGAAGGCTGATTCAAATTAACTTTCACAAAGCTTCGTAGATCACTCATTTTACGGGCTTCTTCATACGGTCTTCTAGAGTTATAGTTTAAACTGAAATTTAATTCTGTTATAGGAATTGACATTCCGTTTTGCTCACAAAAGTAAACTCCCCCAATGCGATTCAGAATAATATTTTTGTCACGGTTTACAGGTTGTATTATTGTATAATTATTGTTAATTTCAATTTCGGTTGACATATTTTCAGCTATAGTGCCAAGCTGCTCGGATGATTGTGGGCTAAATAAACTGCTTGATACGGATGGATTCAATTGAGTTTGGCGACATATGTGAAGATCAATCCGGCAAGTAACACCTAAATTAGTATAGGTCGAACTGTGTTCGGCAGTGCTAATCACAATAGGTATAGTCGTATAAAATGGATCGCCAAAGCTTGGATCATCACCCGCTTTTGGAGAAATCTCCATCCGTAGACTGTCAAGATTAATATCATATAGGAAGGAAACCTGTCCGCCATCACTTCCATTACCCTCATTATATTCCCAATTATTAATTTTTACTGATTGCAATCCAGAAGGTGAAATACTTGGTCTACTCAACTTGTCTTTTTTAGTAGAAGCATCAAACAAAATAACTACATGATTATAATACGGATTTGGATATGTGACATAAATATCTTTTTTATTATAACCCATATCTACATCATGATATCGGTCAGAAATTGTATTGGCAGCTTCGTATGCTCCTCTTAGACTAGCTAATGCTTCCGGCCAGTTTTGTTCTGCAACACTTAGAACAGCCCCAACAACAGATTTGCCTAAATCCACAACTGCTTTGAGACCTTCAAGACCACTATTTGAGGTATAAGCGAAATTGATTTGACCATTGTATTCCTTCTCCCAAAAATCCTCAGTTGAAAGACAGATTTTTCGTTGAACTTGTTGGAGATTCCAGGGAAGTTTTGCTTCTGTGTTACTACCCGGTCCGTAAAATGAACCAAATCCAAAAAGAGTATTCCATCCCTGATTACATTTATTATTATTAATTCTCTCGAATACATCATCGTCAAACGGATAATGCATCTCCCGAAGCACATTTTTTATAACAGGGTCTTTATAATAAAAATAAGCTCTGCAATATCCACGCAGATCGCTATTAATAAGGCTTAGATCCCACGGTGTAATATTTTGCGCAAAATTTAATTGTGATAACGATATTAATAAAAAGAAAAATTGAATGTGTTTCATAAAAAAGTTTTAAAGTGATTTTAATAATTAGGCATTTAAAAGAAATTCGCCATCCCACTCTTCATTCCTTCCCAGTTAAAATCATTTGCACAAGGTTGAGCTGTTGCTGAAGGAATGATAAGTAATCCAAAACAATCCTGGACATATAGCACTTTTGCTTCACCGGGGTTTTCAGTGGATGAGAAGCAGGCTGAAGAAGCTACAGTTTGATTACTGCCCTGCATAGCAATTTCTACATGAGCAATACAATATTTGCCAATACTGTCGGAACTTTGATATTTCTGTAAAAAGAGCTTCATTATTTTTATTGAACCATCAGCAATTTGGTAGGTTATCTGTCTGCCGAAATAAGTATCTGTTGCAACAGCGCCATTACCTGTAAGCCTTTTATCCCGGGTCTTTATTGTTACATCGCTTATGTGCAGCGCAGCAAAAACTCCTGCAGCTTCACTTGTGATATCTTCTGACTTGAATACTGTTGAGCCGGCAAAATCATTGAAACTTACAGGCACACTTGCCGGAGCCTGTTGTATTTCAGGAATATTTTCAACAGCAACTGTCTGAACAGTGTCGATAGCTGCCGGTTGTGTTGTAGGATGACCCGCTATTTTATTTTTAATTAGTCCCAGTACATCATTCAGGTTAACTAACTCCTGGCCATAAAGGCGAACACTGTTTGTAGAAGAATCGTAAACCAAATGTTTTTGTTTGGCTGACTGGTTTGTTTGAACATCTGTATTGTTATTACCTGCATCAGGTTGATCATAATTGCCGGCAGGCAGCGTATTATTATCCTGTGTGTCGTTGTTTCCGGTTTGATGTGAATTATTATTTCCGAAATCAAAAACCGGAAGGCTGTTATTGTTATTTGTGTTATTACTGTTGCTGTTTGCCTGGGTATTGGTAATGCCTGTTGATTGATCAGCAGGGCGGCTGTTATTAATATCCGCAGGCCGTGATGCGGCAGTGTGATTTGTCTCAGCTTTTGGTTTTTTTGTAAAAAGATCAAAAATGGGTCTTTTGGTATCAGAAGATTGCTGTTTTGTTTCAGTTGGTTTGGGTGTATTATTTGGTTGCCCGGTATTTTTATTGCCGGAAGAAACAGGTACAGTGGTTACAGTTTTAGGATTATTAGCCGGTTTAAATACCGTAGCCTGAACCACAGGCGTTTTTTGCTGCCCATAAACCACCGGCATACTTACCAAGGCAAGGGCGATGATGGTTAGTTTCTTTTTCATGTTGAGTTTATTTTAATTTGATAACCCAAACATAAACTCCATAAGAAGCGAATCCTAATTGATAAATGCGAGAGCTACCGGGGATTCATGGAAAAGGCCTCATCCGGACGGATAATGCATGGTTGCCATATTGTTTACTGCAAAAAGACCGGATTGGTAACTCCGGAATGGCAAATTTTGCCAAAATAAGCTGCCATCTGTTTCAGTTTTTACCAAAATGCGTATGAGAAAAATCCGGGATTTTTGGGCAGATTCCGAGCTATATTAAGAATTGTCTCCCGGATATAAAAAACCTGTTTTCATGTTTTAAAAGCACCAGTTAATAAATGGCAGTTTCCTCCAGCTGTTTACATTCCACAACCCGATCTGGATACCATTCAGGTTTTTGCAGACATTGAGCAGTCCGATCTGTAAGCCCTTACCTTTTGATGAACGGTTTCGCAGGGCGTTGATCAATACACTGCTGAATTCACCAGGTATATTTTGAGATCCGGGTATCAAATTTCTTTGGTTCAGCAATTTCTTCAAATACATATTTATATCCTCCAAGGGAATGCCCGGAATAGATGGCCATGATCCTGTCGCCGATCAGTTTGATCCTTTTCAAGGAAGAAGGATGCAGACTGATCGTGTCCAGCTTTTTTTATTTTTTTCCGCGACATTTTCGTTGACATATAAAGTATAATAAATGGAATCATTTTTTATGTCAATGATCTTTGCGGGAATTTGTGATTTATTTTTCAGCACCAGGTCGTAAATGCAGTTCCGGTAAATATAAAAACCGTTTTTACCCGGGGTGTAATCTTCTTTTTTGAATGAAGGCTGCTGATCTTTCTTAATAAAATACAGGTTTTGATATGCAGGTTCCTGCGCCTGTATAATGTTTATAAAAAACAGTGATATGAAAAGTCCTGCTTTTGTTTTTTGCATATAAATTCTTTTAAAGTATGATCCCGATGACGGGTGATGCTGAGTCACACTACGTTTCCGTTGCCACCGGGATCATTTTTTGAAACCATGAAACAGCGTTTATTTCAATCTCACCAATGAAATTTTGTCCTTGTACAATAAAGGATATTTTTTAGTTTCAACCAGGCCCTTTTGCAACTCTCCGGGTTGGTCCAGGATCAGATAATCATCATCTTTCAGCCTGGAATAGTGAAGCCGGATTTTTTCCTGGTCGATCAGTTTTATTAACTCATCCGGGTTGGGAGCTGCTATTTCAATTTTGTCAGGACTTGTAAAGGATAACCGGTAGAAGAAATGTTTACTGATCAGCAGGTCACTGTAATTTTTTTCTCCGGTTGGTATGATATCCGGCACATCAACCCAGTAATCCAAAAAATACCAATCATCCAGTTTGATGAGCCTGGCCAGGAAATAACCGGTGTCGGTCCCGCTTCCCTTTTTATGTTCAATAATTTCGGTACGGTATAACTTCCCCCCGGAATCTGTGACCGTATCTATTTTACAGGATCCTGAAGGATCTTT
>CAZQGZ010000058.1:0-17801 GCA_964592935.1 uncultured Chitinophaga sp.
CTCTGATGAAACCGGGGAGACAAAGGAAATTCCTGAATTGCTGAGAAATATCAGGCCGGATCAAATCATAACACTGGATGTTCGTCCGGTAATTCAAACGGGAAAAGATCCATTAAACCTGATTCTGGAAAAGATTAAAAGTCTGCAGCCGGGCCAGGTATTTCAGGTCATCAACAGTTTTGAACCGGCCCCGCTAATATTTCTGCTGAGAAAACAGGGATTTGAATCCATAACTGAAACAATTCGCGAAGATCTGACGCACACTTATTTTTATAAAACAGGTGAGACAAAACAAATGGAAACAACGGATAGGGAGAAGGCATCCGGTTCGTCGGGATGGGATGAAGTCATGAACCGGTATAAGGAAAAACTGCAAATGATCGATGTTCGGCAGATGGAAATGCCTTTGCCTATGTTAACGATCCTGGAAGCCCTGGAGAAATTACCGCCTGGAAATGCCCTTTTTGTGAATCATAAGCGTATCCCCGTATTTCTGCTGCCCGAGCTGAAAGAAAGGAACCTGGATTACCGGATCAAAGAAATCAGCGAAGGAGAAGTCCATTTATTAATTTTCAGACCCTGATATGTTTGCAGGCAGTCATCAAGCGCTTGTAATAAAAAATACCACGCACAAGGTGGTTTTACCGTTTTATTTGTATGCCGCCCTGTCTTTTCTTGCCGGAACCCTTTTCTTATTTTTTTCAGGTATCGCATATACACCCAATTACTTCCATCCGCATACGATTGCCCTTACGCATATTATGGCACTGGGCTGGGGCACCATGATCATATTAGGCGCCAGTCACCAATTGCTGCCGGTGCTGGCCGAAGGCCGTTTATTTAGCATCAGACTTGCCTATAGTTCTTTTTTTCTGGCGGCGGTTGGTATTCCATTGCTGGTCTATGGATTTTATTTTTTTGATATGGGCTGGCCGGCAAAATGGGGCGGACGTTTTGTGTTACTGTCGGTATTTTGCTTTGTTTTAAATGCTGCTGGCAGCATTAAAAAAGGCAACGCTGGGAATGTTCATGTCATATTTGTTCTTACGGCTTCTTGTTGGTTATTTTTCACTGCTTTTCTGGGTTTAGCTCTTGTCTATAATTTTAAGCATCCGATTCTCCATAAAGCATCCCTGGCGTATCTTCCTTTGCATGCACACACGGGCATTGTGGGCTGGTTCCTTTTATTGGTTATGGGTGTTGGCTCCCGGCTGATTCCTATGTTTTTGATTTCAAAATACACGAATACAAAACTTTTATGGGGGATATATTTTTTTATCAATTCCGCGTTAATCAGTTTTTTAATTCAGTTTCTTTTTTTTCAAGGGTCAGATTTCTTTTTGGTTCCTGTTGGCCTGGCCCTTGCCGGCATATGTCTTTTCGGTTATTACTGCCTGAATTGTTTCAGGCACCGGATCCGCCATAAAGTAGATTTACAAATGAAGATTTCTCTGCTTTCCGTTATACTGATGCTGGTGCCGGTTATCATACTGATCATCATATCAGGATGGCTGCTGACCGGGCCGCTGAATGAAAGAATGGTGCTGATGTATGGTTTTGCTATTTTCTTTGGTTGGATCACAGCCATTATTTTTGGCATGACTTTTAAAACGTTGCCATTTATCGTATGGAACAGGGTTTATCATCACCGGGCAGGATTGGGTAAAACCCCGAATCCCAAAGATTTGTTTCATCACGGGGCGTTTTCAGTTATGGTGGTCTTGTATCTGTCTGGGTTTATTCTTTTTATAAGCGGAATCTGTTTGGCAGATCCATGGGTGATGAATGTGGCGACCCTCTTCCTGGTGTCAGCAGCATTTCTGTACAATTACAATGTAATAAAAGTATGGTTGCATAAAACGGAACAAGCATGAATGTAAGCACCAATCATCCCCTTAAAAGCACGATGGCGCTGGCGGCATTGAAGCAGGTAACCGATCCTGAAATTGGTTTAAATGTGGTAGATCTGGGATTGATTTATCAGTTGGATTTTGCCGAAGCTGAAAAGAAAATTTATGTAACCATGACGCTGACTACACCATTTTGCCCGATGGGGGAATCAATTACCGGCGCCGTAAAACGGGCCCTGGAAAATACGTTTGCCGGTGAAGAAGTTGTGGTGGCATTAAGTTATCATCCACCCTGGCGCTATGAATGTATGTCGGAAGAGGGACGGAAATATTTAAATAGATAATCATGCTTAACCTTACCTGTAAAACAGCCATTAAAGCGGTTATTTACCTGGCTTCCAGGTTTGAAACGGGAGAAAAATCAAGCATAAAAGAAATTGCTGAATTTATAGAAGCCAGTGAACATACGGTGGGTAAACTGCTGCAGGTATTAGTGAAGGATAAAGTCATTAACAGTACCAAAGGCCCAACCGGTGGTTTTTTTATGACGGCCAAACAAAAAAAGCAGCCCATCATAAACATTATTGAGGCAACCGGAGGTAAGAAAGTATTCGATGAATGTGGCCTTGGATTACGTAAATGCTCAGCTGTTCATCCTTGTCCTATTCACAATGAATACAAAGTAATAAGAGACCGGTTCACCACCCTGTGCAGGCAAAAAAAAATAAATGATTTATGCGGACCTGTAAATGATGGGCTGGCCTATTTGATCGGTTGATTTTAATGTCTGCGTAAAAAAAAATCATACGATAAATTTCCAATACCGGTTATAAAAACCGGACCTTTCGAAATAAAATGCATGGACTTTTTATCATCCCTGTTTTATATATGTTTTTGAGAAAATCAGGACTAAATCCTTTCTCTCCCCATTTTTCTATTAATTTGTGCCCTGTTCTTAAAAAAGAATAAGCAGCCCGGGTAAAAACCGGGAACTTATCGCCCTCTGTAGTTCAGTTGGTTAGAATGCCAGATTGTGGATCTGGAGGTCGCCGGTTCGAGCCTGGCCGGAGGGACAGTTGGGGAGGTTGTCTCAATTATGAGGTACAACACAGAGACACGGAGTAACAGAGGTACACAGAGATATCTTAAAAAGTAATCTCTCTGTGTACTCCAAAACTCTGTGGCTCTGGGTTGAAAACTTCTGAGACGACCTTTTTTTAATCCCGCAAATTCAAATCATGGAAAGTCAGAAAAGAGGTATCGTTCCAAGAAAGATCAAAGGATTCCGGGATATTGACCCCGGCCTGAACCAGATCAAATGGTCGATCATCGACGGTGCTAAAAAGATTTATAGGTCCTATGGCTATGAACATTGGGATACCCCGCTCCTGGAATTTGCCGATGCATTGGGAAAATATATGCCGGGTGAAGATGCAACTGTTGAAGGGCAGGTTGCCGATGGGGTTTATTCATTCCGTAATCCGGAGCAGGACCCGGTCTTTGATGAAAAAGGTAATGAACTCCGGGATGAGCATAATTTTGATAAGATCATTTATGAAAATCATCATGTCGCCCTGCGCTATGACCTCACGGCTCCCTTGGCAAGACTCTATGCCGAACAACTCTGGCAGGATAAACTGAAGAACCTTGTAAAAACTGAAAAGTCACCCTTATTCAGGCGTTACCAGTTTGGACCCGTTTACCGTTTCGAAATCAAACCCGAACCGGGACGTTTCCGTGAATTCTGGCAACTCGATTTTGATACGGTGGGTACAGCCGATATGACAGCCGATGCCGAAGTATGCATGGTAACAGCCGATGCGATGGAAGCCATCGGTTTGAAAAGGGGAACTTACCTGGTGAAAGTAAATAACCGGAAAGTATTGAAAGGATTTCTCCAGAACCTCGGCGTGAATGATGAAGAAACGGAAAAAAATATTTTAAGAGTCATTGACAAACTGGATAAAATTGGATTTGAGGGGATGAAAGGTGAGTTGGGAAAAGGAAGAACCGATGCTTCCGGGGCGGAGATAAAAGGTCTAGGATTGCCGGCTGACCTGGTCAATGGAGTGACCGGGTTTTTCAAAAAATTCGGCAAAACAAAAAAACGGAACAATATCCTCGAAAGGCTGGGTCATATGACCAATGCCAATACAATATTCACAGAAGGCGTTGAAGAGTTAAGAAAGATCGACCATGTTCTTTCGGTCATGGGGTATAATGAAAAAAGAGTGGTCTTTGATCCCACCCTCGTGCGCGGTATGTCCTATTACACCGGTCCTGTTTTTGAAGTGGAATCAAAACTTACTTTTGTTGATGAAAAGGGAATTCAAAAAAAAGTGGGATCCATTTGTGGCGGCGGTCGTTATGATGATCTTGTTGAAAAATTACTGGGCATAAAAGTTCCCGCCACCGGATTATCCATTGGTGTAGATCGTATCGCCGAATTACTGCAACTCACCGGGAAGGCTCCGAAAAAAGTTTCAGGTCCTGTACTGATCGTTGTCTTTGACAATAACCTGATGGCGGAATACCAGCAAATGGCTGCCACCCTGCGCAAAGCAAAAATCGATACGGAAGTTTATTATGGTTTTCAAAGAGGATTGAACAAACAACTGGCCTATGCCGATAAAAAGAATTGCCCGGTGGCGATCCTGCTCGGTGAAAACGAACTGGCGAAAGGGGTGATCACAGTGAGAGACCTGAAAATGGGCAAGGAGATCGCGGGCGAATTCACTGACAAAACGGAATGGCAGAAGACATCTCAATTTGAAGTGAAGCGGGAAAACCTGGTGAAAAAAATTAAAGAGCTTTTCAAAAAACATCAATAAAATTTAAAGTGACTGTCTGCATATATGAACCTGGTATCACTTTCGTGTCCTTCGTGTAACACTTCGTGTACTTTGTGGTAAAAAAATACAGGACCACAAAGAACACAAAGAAAATACATCACAAAGGACACTAAGGCAATACAAGCATAATGCATATCCATAGTCAGCAAAAATTTTCAAATGGGAACAAGAAAAACTGTTACACTGGATGGAAGCACATTGACTATTGACGATATAATTAATGTAGCAGAAAAAGGATATACTGTTGAATTGACCGAAGGGTCCGTTAAAAAAATTATTGCAGGCCGCAGAAAGTTGGAAAAACAATTAAGGGAACATCCTGAAATTCCTGTTTACGGTACGAACCGCCTTCACGGCGACCTGAAAAATATCGCAGTTCCGAATCATTTAATAAACAGTTACCAGGTAAAATATATCAAGGTTCATAATTGCGGAACGGGAGATCCTGTGCCCGTGGAAGTGGTGAGGGCCATCATGTTGATCCGGTTGAATTCATTTGCCAAGGGTTTATCGGGAATAAAATGGGATACCTGTCAGCTATTACTGGATATGCTCAACAGGAAGGTAACACCGTGGGTATTGGAAGAAGGTTCGGTGGGTGCAAGCGGTGACCTGGTTCCGTTAGCGATGATCGGAGCGGTCATGATTGAATTAGATGAAGCAAAGGCTTACTATGAAAATGAATTAATGCCTGCAAAAAAAGCATTGCGAAAAGCGGGTCTTAAAAAAATAAAGTTGGGAGCAAAAGAAGCTATCGGACTCACCAATGGCTCCAATTTTATGGCTGCTTTTACTGCGTTTGCCGTAAGAGATGCAGAAAGAATTTTGCAATCAGCATCCGTGACCGCCGCCCTGTCGCTGGAAGCGATACGGGGTGAACAAAAAGCATTTTCAGAACTGATCAATGAGGATAGCGACCGGCACGAAGGGCAAATAGAAATAGCAAAGCAAATTCGAAACCTGATTAATGGATCAAAGCGCTGCAGTAAAAAAGCGCAGGAACATAAATTCGGCGGAAAAAATAAAGGGGAAGAAAGAGTACAGGACCGGTATAGTTTTCGTTGTGCACCACAGGTTCATGGCGCCTTATATGAAGCGATTGACAAATTGAAAAAAACATTGTCAAAGGAAATTAATTCCGCAACTGACAATCCGTTGTTTCAATTTGATAAAACAGGACCGGACGGTGGTATTTTATTTGCAAGTGGTGGTAACTTTCATGGCCAGGCCCTGGCTGCCCCGATAGATTATTTAAAAATTACACTGACCAGTTTGGGATTGATCACCGATAAGCGGACATTTTCATTGTTGAACCACCACCTGAGTTTTGGTCTTCCTGCCGACCTGGCCAATGATACCAGCGTTGCTGACGGAGGTTTGATGATATTGCAGTATGCAGGCGCTGCTAGAGCGGCGGAAAACAGGGTGCTTTCAACACCGGCCTCCGTGATGTCGGTATCCACCGCAGCCAACCAGGAAGATTATGTTTCCATGGGAAGTATCGGTGTTATTCATTTGAGAAAAATCGTTTACAATACGCAGATACTTGTTGGCATTGAATTGCTTTGCGCAGTAAGGGCGCTTCAACTTACATACAACAGGCTGCCGAAAGGATTACGAGAATTGGGAAAGGGGACACAGAGAGTGTATGATGAACTTTCAAAACCATCTTATTTTCCAGCGGAAAAAGCGGACCGGTATTTACGGACAGAATTGATGAAAGCAATAGAAATTGTAAAATCAGGCAGGTTGATCGAACTAGTCGCAAATTTATTGTCCTGAGTTTGGTGAGGAATTATTTACCAAGCTGCATTATTTCTGGCTGCCGAGCGCAGTTTACCCTGAGGTAACGAAGGGTCGCACACTTCAGGGTTCTGTTCACACTTAACATTATCCGGGAAAACAGAATGCATTGTTGACATGTGTCCCGTTGAGGAATACAAAAATCATTCGGTTTTGTTTTGCCCCGATGGGGCAAAGGAATACATAACATTATTTTCAATCTACCGACCTGATGCCCCTACAGGGCTCAGGCTCTTTCAAATTGGTTCTTCCTGAAAATAAATGGATGTATTTTTTTTTGTTTCGTTTCGTTGGGACATATGGTCGGTAGAGTATAAAACTTCAGGGTTCTGTTCACACTTAACATTATCCGGGAAATCAGAAAGCATTGTTGACATGTGTCCCGTTGAGAAATACAAATATCATTTGGTTTTGTTTTGCCCCGATGGGGCAAAGGAATACATAACATTATTTTTAATCTACCGACCTGATGCCCCTACAGGGCTCAGGTGCTTTCAAAATGGTTCCTCCCGGAAATAAATGGATGATTTTTTTGCAAAAGAGATTCTTTTGGAGTTATCCGTTATAGAAATAAGTGACTGTATTTTATTGATACGTCCCGTAGGGACTTAACGTCGGTAGAAAAGAAACCAATTTAGCTATTTGCCCCGTAGGGGCAAAACGAAAATCATTCAGTTTTTATAAATAAATAAAGTTCATTGTTTTCAATTTTAATATGGTCTAATGATTTCACAACGGATTGAGGTTTTTTCAAAACGGTTCCTCCCGGAAATAAATGGATCTTTTTTTTGCTAAATAGGTTCTTTCTGAGTTAACCGTTCATGAAATAAATGGCTGTATTTTTTTGTTACGTCCCGTAGGGACGTAACGTCGGTAGAAAATAAAACGGATTTAGATATTTGCCCCGTAGGGGCAAAACAAAATTCATTCAGGTTCTTTAAATATATAACGTTCATCATATTCAATTTCAAAATTGTCAAGGAATTCCCGGTATTCTTCCAAAAATGTTTTTTTCTGATGATGAAATTCCTGGTTTCGTATATAATCCGCAACTACACTTATTTTTTTCTTTTCATAACTTAAGGCCCCAAATCCGTCCTGCCATCGAAATGCTTTCTGCGTGAACTTTTGCTTATTGACCCATTCTGATGAATCTCCTTTCACTATCCTCATTAAATCTGACAATGATTGATTTGGACGCATACCAAAAAGCATATGCAAATGATCCGGCATTGAATTAATGGCGATCATTTTATGATCATGATTTTGGACGATACCTGTTATATACTGATGCAGGCGTTCTTTCCATTCCTTTGTTATCAATGCAAGTCTGAATTTTACAGCAAAAATACATTGAATATGGATTTGGGTGTAGGTATTTGGCATTGTTAATAAATTTGTTTTACCCCCAAGGGGCCAAGGGTTCATGATGGTATTATTTTTCTACCGACCTCATGTCACTGCGGGACAAAAGGGCATATCGTTATATCAATATTATTGCTGCCTGATTTCCTAATGAGCCTGAAAAAATATGTATGACAGTACAAAAAATAAATCTACGGCAGCTGACCAGGCAGAACAAGAGAAAAAAACGTTTCTTATCGTTTTTTATACATGGCTGTTAGAATTTTTTTTACTATGGCAGATATGTTTCGTCTATAAGAGGTGTAATTATTCAATTGTGATTATTTTTTTTCGATTCGTGCCGAAGGGACGCAAAGACGGTAGAAAATAAAACGATATCTTTTTATTTGCCCCATAGGGGCAATACAAAAAATCATTCGGGGTTGTTTTTCCCCGCTAAAATTTTAAACGCAGCATAAATAAGAATAAAAAGCCCCAGTAAAATAACCGTGCCGCTGTAGGCAAATGCTTTAAAATACGGCTCGCATTTCTGCATCATGATCTGGAAGATCTCGTTATTCAGTTTGCTGCTGATTTTCACCAGCCCGCTGCCCAGCAGGGAGGCCCAGAATACAAGAAGGGCCATATTGGTGATAACAATTCCTCTGCCAACCCAGGGTTTACATTTTTCAAAAGCGGCCTGCTTTTCTCTCTTGATAATGAAGAAAACAGAGGATAACAGCAGCATGGTGTTGATACCGATGGTGGCGCCCATGCTATGCGCTACGGTAATATGCGTGCCATGTGTATAATAATTCCAGGCAGGCACGGAAATGATAATGGCCAGCGTAAGGTTTAACAGGATCCACGCATCGGCGTAGGATAACAGGCGGAATGGCATGCGGTGATAGTTTTTCCTCGCCTCATTCATCGTTTTTCTCCATTGCCAGATAATATTGGCCAGGATCAGCAACTCGGTCATGCTGATGAAATAAGCCACATTCTTTATCCAGGGTGCGGCAGGAACAATATAGGTATGATGTCCCCAGTTGAACATGAGATTGGTCAACCCCAAAAAATAAAAAAAGAAAGCAATGGGCGAACGGGACGGTTTGTTGTTGCCGCTGGTCTGTTCCATCACGTACATCCCGGTTCCGTAAATGAGCATGTTCCAGGATCCTACCATGGAGCCCAGCGCCTTCCATTGCACCGTTACATCCCTTACAATATTGGTATGAAAAAAATCAAAGAGCCAGAGATAGGATTCCGATAAAGTGATAAAGAAAAAAACGATACCGGTTGACCACATCCAGATATAGACAGGCGCTGTTTTATAATTTGGTTTCAGCGTAAAAAAGAAATTAATGGTAAATGGGATCCACGATAACATAATGAATGCGCCAAGCAGGGGAGGGAATTCGAGGTATTCTCTTCCCCCGAAATAACCGAGGAAAAAACAGGTGATGATAAAAAGGGAAACGATTAACTGTAAAAAGAAATGGATCCATATTCCCTGCTGCCAGTAAACAGGACGGTTGGAAACCCTCGGCAGGTAATAATAAATTCCCGCCTGCGCTGCCGTGAATAACCAGGTGATGACAAGATAAACGTGCAGGGGTCTTGTTTGCTGAAATGATAATTTGTCTTTCAGAAAAGAAGGAAGAATGTACTGGAACCCGCCGATGACACCCAGTGTCAATCCCAATAGCAGGTAAGACAATGCCAGCACCAGGAAAACTTTGGCTGCTTTATCGGAAGCGTATGAAATTTTTATGGCCGGCTGGGTGATCATGCGGGTCAGTGTGTCTTGTAAGTAATGGCGGTGGTATCCACGTATTTCAGGAATTGGATCAATGAACGGATCTCTTCATCTTTAAAATGGAAATTGGGCATGCGCTGGCCACCGCCTTTTAAAAAAGCGGTCATGAATAATTCGCCCCGGGCTGGATCGCTGTATGCTGTCGTTAATTCCGGGCCGAGAAAGCCCCCGAGGCCATATAACTGGTGACAGGCCGTGCAATTATATTTTTGAAAGAGATGGCTTCCGTTTTTTATTTGTATCTGTTCTGTTGCTGAAACAACAATATTCTTTTCAGTTCCCATGGTATACACAATGATGCTGTACACCAGGTATGCCGCGAACAAACTGATGAAGGCCACTATTTTTATCATGCAGTATTCAATTTAATGAATAGGGGGCCGGGATGCCAAATAGTTGCAATGCTTTCGGAAAAAGAATATTATTCTCCAGGTGAACATGCTGGTGCAGATCCATTTCGAAAGCCTGTAACGCAGCAAAACTAAGTTTAAAAGTGGTACAGGCATCCGCCGGGGGATTATAATTATTGGTCAGTTTATTGATCTCGGCCAGCATGGTGCCGGCATGATCATGTTCCGCCTCCATCATATGGATAGGAGCCTGGAGGTAATTATGATTGATCCGGATCTCATTTCCTTCGGCCACCCATTTTTCCATTTCAACGATCCGGGGAAACAGGATCTGTTCTTCTTTTTGCATATGCTGCTCCATTTCTTCCGATACAGCGGCAAAAAGTTCCAGTACTTTCAGCATTTCCGGGTGTCTTTCGCCATGTTTGGATGCCACTTTTTGCAGGTAGGATAAGATCTGGGGCATTTCTTTTTTTACATAACTGTGATGCGTCATTACAATATATTCTGAAAGACCGGCAAGCGATAGTTTATTAAATTCGATGGTGGTTAATTCATGACTGTTTTGTACAGTAGTTTTCAGATCGGCCACCACTTCTTCGATATCCAGGTTATTTTCCTCGCAGGCCTGCCGAAGGGTCCGCTTGCCTTTGCAGCAAAAATCAAGATGATATTTTTCAAATACGGAAGCGGCGTGGTGGTTGTTATTGACGATCTGGGCCAGGCTTTTTGTCAGAATCTCATGCATGATAATATTTTTTTGGGGTTAAAAAATCAGAGGTCCTTCTTTTTGAATTTTCGAACGGCAAGCCATAACGGGAACACCACCCATAAGAACATGATGCCAACCGTAAAGAGCATGCCGGTACCGCTGCCGAAAAAATCTTTGTAAAGTGCGCTGGTCAGGCCCATTAAGGCGCTGACATCCATTTTCAGTACGACAAAAATTCTTCCCAGGTCGATCGGGTTCAGGGCGGCAAACAGGAGGGTGATCTTTTCGAGCGGGTAATCACTGAAATTGAAAATGATCAGCAGGATCAGCCCGTCATAGATCAGCGCAAAATAAAACCAGAGCAATAAGGAATAACCGATGCCCCTTGCCTTGTCCCTTGAACGTACCGAAGCAAAAAATGCCAGCGAGGTAAACACCATGGTTAAGGAAACACCGGCAAATAATAAAGCATATCCCGTTGCATCGGCGGCAAAGATAAGTACCGGTATACCCACACCGATCAGGAAAGCGCTGAGTAATGATAAACTCACGCCGGTAAATTCACTTAACAGGATTCTTGTCCGGCTCATCGGCTGCGATGACATCAGTTCAATAAATTCATACGAATTATAATAGTGTATGGTGGTGAATACCAAACTGACCAGGGGCAGCACGATCAGTACGATGTTCAGCAGGCTCAGGATGGCTTTACTGCTGTTCTCTTCCATCTGGAACATGCTGATGGAAATGACGAACAGGAATAACATATAGCCCAGGATGATCTTGCTCCGGAGGATATCGTATAAAACATATCGGGAAAGCTTCAGCATAATTTTATGCTTTTCGAAATGGTTAAAATTTTTTCACGCGGAGGGCGCAGGGAGCGCAGAACTGATATTTTGAAAAATATTCTCTGCGTACCCGGTGTACTCAGCGTGCGTATTTAATATTGGTGATAGAAGTTTGGTCTCATTTTTTATTTAATAATTTTCTCTTCTTTTTTTATACCATATGCTACCTCACCCCCTGCCCCCTCTCCACTTAGTGGAGAGGGGAGATGTAGTTGCTCCCCTTTCATCACTCTTGCAATGGCTTTTCCCAGTTTCAGCTCACCGGTTTCTTCCTGCAGGGCGTAAATATCTTTAAAGAATAACACCTTTCCCTCCTGCATGTACATGATATGCGTGGTCAGTTCATCGAGGTCGCTGAGAATATGTGAAGTGATCAGTATCAGTTTGTTCTTTTTCTTTTCTGCGAGAATCTTTTCTTTGAGTATCTCCGATGCCAGCGGATCCAGCCCGGCCGTGGGCTCATCGAGAATAAGTACCGGGGGATCGAAAAGAAAAGCAACGGCAGCACTCACTTTCTGGCGGGTGCCGCCGCTTAATGTCCTCATCGGTTTTTCAAAAATTTTTTTCAATTCAAAATGTTCGACCAGGTAATTGTCAATTTTACTTTCATCCGCATTCCGGAAATTCATCAGCATTTTGAACAACTGTCCCACTTTCATATTATCCGGGTAACGTCCTATCTGTGGCATATAGCCGATCTTTTCCCGGTAGGAAGGATCCCCGTTGATCGGTTCTTCATCGACGACGATCTGCCCGTTGTCGGGGCGCACCATGCCCAGGATGCATTTGATAAGCGTCGTCTTGCCGGAACCATTGGGCCCGATCAGGGAAATGACCTGTCCTTTGTCAAACTGAGCCGAAACATCATCGAGGGCCTGCAGTTTCCTGAATCGCTTGTTGATATGTTCTACACGGATCATAATCGTTGTGATTTCATCATCGGTTTTTCATCTACTAAATTTTCAGGCGTCAGGCCGGGGATGGCTTTTTCAGCCTTATCCAGTAACTGCACGGTAAAACTTCTCAGCAACATCAGCGCATTGGGATTTTCTTCCACGATCATGGAATACATACTAACAGGATGATAAGGTATATCGCCGATACCATCCTTATTGATATCATATCCTTCGTATTTGTCCCAGTAATTATTATAAAACTTATTCAGTGAAATGGAACCGTTGGTCCCCACATCAAAACTGTTCCCCGAAAAATTATTGTGGTGAAACGTATTGTCTTCGCAGCTGGCCTGCACTTTAACGGCCCACCCGTTCTCTTTAAAAATATTTTGATCGATCTCGATCCGGCTGGTGCCTTCGAGATGAATGCCGGTAGAATTTCTGAGGAAAGTATTGTGTTCAATATGGCTATCAGAAATATCTTTCAGCAAAATGCCATAGGAACTGGGTCCCCAGTTCTGTTCAAAATGATTATCCCTCATCATCACTTTTTTGGAATACATCACGGCCACTCCGGCGCCATTGTTCCGGAAAATATTGTTTACATAATCATCATCATTGGAAAACATGAAGTGCAGCCCGTACCGGATGTTTTTTTCACTGAGGTTGTCCCGGATCGTGGAAAAAGTCACAAATTCAAAATAGATCCCGTCCCGGTGTCCCTGAACATGATTTTTTTCAACAAGAGCATGATTGGATTTCCAAAGATGGATGGCATTGCCGGTGAGTTGTTCTGAAAGGGGTTTTCCGTTAATGGTATTATTTCTGACCGTAGCATAGGAAGTATTGGAAATATGAATCCCGAAATAGGCCCCGGTAATCATGTTGTTCTCCAGAGTTATATTTGAAGCATCAACAACTTTGATGGAAGCATAGTCATTCATGGATGAATAACCGGAGTTGAGGAAATGAATGCCTTTTACCGTAATGTTTTTCCCGCTGATGAGCAGGGTCTCGTATTTATTTTCCCCGTCCAAAACCGCATGGCCCTGTCCGATCAGGGTAATGGATTTGGTGAGAACGAGGGATCCTTCCTTATAAATTCCGGCCAGTAAAATGATGCTGTCTTTTTCTTTTGCGATTTCAAAAGCCTTCTTGAGTGAACGTACAGGTTGGTTATTACCAACTAGAATAGTGTTTGAAAAACATTTGGTGCAAATACCCAGTAACAATATGATTAATCCAAGGCGCATTTAATTTTAACTTAACTCCTTATCCGTAAATAATAACCCTGAAAAAGAACCAAGAACCAAAAAAGAAACACAAAAGTAGGGAGAAAGAAAAAAGTGCCAATACGTCTCTGGTTTTTGTATTCTTTTTATTTTGTTATTATTTTTTTGGGTCTTGCGATTTGATATTTGAGATTTTTCGCATGATTTACTTCACTCAAAGTCATTTTATCTTATGGAACAGTTCATCCCAGTTCATTATTAATCCTTCTTTTCCGGCCTTTGCTTTTTCAGCAGCCTGCCGGGAAGAAAAAGCGGCCGCATTACTTCCCATCGGGCTTCGCAGTTCCGGGCTGACCCAGAAAGCGGTTTTCGATACATCCAGGAAATCATTTTCCTTCTCAAAATTGATCACAACTTTTTGTGATAGCTCATCTTCAGGAATGACTGCCGATTTGATATAACGCACCATGCAGACAAGATCATCGAATTTATACACTTTGCCTTTTTTGGTGATCAGTTCACCACCGTATTTTGGATCCACTATTCCCATCTTGCAGAAATAACAATCATCTTTTCCGTATTTGAATGGTTCGGGTTTGGCAGAACAGGATGCCATGAACATGGCAAGGATCAATACAGGGCTGGTGACCGATGTCACTTTAAATTTTTTTTCTGATTTGTGGTGAAGCCACCATTCGGCAAACCAGACGCCGAAAGCAAGGATGGCAGCCCCGATCACGATCCATCCTCCTACATCCGGGAATGAATAAGCATCAAAATTCAATATTCTTTTATGCCCGATGATCGGTGGTTGATAGGAAAGACCCGGAACCTGTATCGGTGCAGTAGGGTCAAGGTTATGTCCATAATTATAACCCCACTTGTAAAAATCAAGCAGGGCAGCAATACCGCCAATGGCTGTCATTACCAGGTAAATAAATAAAAATTTTCTGCGCCCGGAAATGGCAACAGCCATTCCAAGAAGCATGAAGAATCCAACAACGTAAGGAAGAAATTTAAATTCAGGGAACATATCCACTGTGATATGCTTCATCCCGATATAATGGTTCAGCCCATTGATGATATCCACTTCCCCGCTTAGTCCGTTGATCCAGATATTCATCGTTAATCCTTCAGGATATTGCGGGGCGAACAGATCGATACGCCAGGCAGGGAGGAAGAATACGGCTATTAATGCACCGGAGGCAAAAGCCACCAGGATCCTGGAAGCAACGCTGAGTTTTTGTTTCATGGATTTAATCTTAAGAACTTCCGGGGCAGCCCGGCCCCGGAAGCAGTGTACAATGAAAAAACCTCTATTGCAAAAAACTTATTATTTCTTAGCCGGAGGCAATAAAACGGCATCGACAACATATATGATCCCGTTGGATGCAGGAACCGTGGCTACCACGTTTGCAGTTCCATTCACCATCAGTTTTCCGTCTTTTAAGCCCAACGTAATATCATCCAGGTTTACCATATTGATCTTCTGGCCATCCTGCATGTTTTCCTGTTTATACACACCTACAGCCACGTGATATTCGAGGATATTACGGAGGTCCGCTTTTTTATCTTCTTTCATCAATCCATCAACCGTACCGGCAGGAAGTTTGTCAAAAGCAGCATTGGTCGGAGCAAACACGGTAAAAGGGCCTGCATTGGCAAGCACTTTTACATAATCTGCCTGTTTCAATGCAGCTACCAGGGTGCTGTGGTCTTTTGATTCCACCGCAATCTTAACAATATCTTTTTGAGAGATATCATCTTTCACCGCTTCCTGTCCACCGGAAGTGGTTGTTGCATCTCTGGTTGATTCCCCGGAATCCTTTTTATTGCTGTTGCAACTGTTCATCGTGAATATCAGCGCAAGTAATACAATCGATATACTGAGTATTTTTTTCATAACCGGTTGTTTTAGTATGAAAATTATTTTGTTTTAACAGTGTCTTTTTTGGGTGTTTCAGCAGCCGGGCTGCCGGTACTGAATGACAATGGTACAGAGGAACCAGCAACACTGACCCGGATATATCCCTGCATTTCCTGGTGCAGCGCTGAACAGAAGTCCGTGCAATAGAAAGGATAAACCCCTGTTTTTTCCGGTGTCCATTTCAGGGTCTGGGTTTCACCCGGCATAATGAGTAATTCGGCATTATTATCTCCTTTTATTGCAAAACCATGCGGCACATCCCAATCCTGTTCAAGGTTTGTTACATGGAAATAAACTACATCGCCCATTTTTACACCTTCAATATTATCCGGCGTAAAGTGGGAGCGGATCGAAGTCATGTAAACGTGGATCTCGTTTCCTTTACGTTCCACCCTGGCAAACTTATCACCGGCAGCAACATAAGGATTCTTGTTTTCCTCAATTTTATAGATCTTCTGGCTGTTCTTCATCACCAGGTCAGCCGGTATGGCTTCTGCATAGTGGGGTTCGCCGATGGTGGGGAAATCGAGCAGCAGTTTCATTTTTTCTCCGCTGATATCATATAACTGTGCACTTTGCGCAAGTTCCGGTCCGGTCGGAAGATAACGGTCCTTGGTGATCTTGTTATAAGCGATAACATATTTACCCCAGGGTTTTTTGGTGGGCCCGCCCGGTACACAGAGGTGACCGATGGAATAATAAGTAGGAACACGATCGATTACCTGCAGGGATTGCACATTCCATTTTACGATCTCGGATGAAACAAAGAATGAAGTGTAGGCATTTCCTTTATCATCAAACTCCGTGTGTAAAGGTCCTAATCCTGGTTTTTTTACTTCACCATGTAATACGGCATCATATTTCAACACCGGGATGCCTTCATAATCGCCATCATAATTTTTATCTGCAATGGCTTTCTGTATTTTGGTAAATGAAAATACAGGGATCACGGCTGCCAGTTTTCCGCTGCCTACAATATATTCACCGGTTGGATCAGTATCACAACCGTGAGGAGATTTGGGGCAGGGCATGAAGTAAACCATATCAGGACATTCTTTCGGATCCAGCATGATTACTTCTTTTTCCAGGGTTGACGTGGCCATATGTTTCTGGTCGTCATAAACGTTATGCGCATAATTAACCGCTTTTTTCTGACCCTTTCCGGCAGCCAGGTATTCTTCCGCTTTTTTCCAGTTCACACAAAGAATAAAGTCCTTGTCTTTCTGGCTGGCATTTACTTCCAGCAGGGTATTGGCTCTTTCCGAATTATAACAACTGAAGAAGAACCATCCGTGTGATTTTCCCTTACCGGCCCGCGCCAGGTCAAAGTTTACACCCGGGAGCAGGATCTGGAAATTGATTTTCATATTGCCGCTTGCCTTGTCTACGGCGATAAAACTCAATGTTCCCCTGAAATTTTCTTTATACGTGCTGATAGGAACATCACCATTTGTGTTATCCATCGGAATGGAAAACCTTGTGCCTGCTACCACGTATTCGGAATTTTCTGTTATAAATGGAGAAGAGTGGTTACCTGCGCTGTTGGGTATTTCAATGATTTCGGCGGTACGGAAAGTCTTCAGGTCAACCCGGGCAATACGCGGTGTGTTGTTGCCATTCCCGAATGCCCAGCGGCCATCCTGTATTCCGTCGGTCTCAGATAATGCTATGTGATGAAGATCATCCCAGGGAACAAAACCATGTGAAGTATTCAACATCGCTTTCGTTTCTTCACTGTATCCATAACCTTTCTCAGGATCAACGGAGAAAACAGGTATTACGCGGAACAAACGGCCGGAAGGCAATCCATAAACTGACATTTGCCCACTGAAACCACCCGAAACAAAATTGTAGAACTCATCATATTTTCCGGGAGCTACATACACTTTGGAGGCGGCATTTCCGCTGACTGCGGATCCTGCTCCTTTTGGCTTGCAACTCTGCAACAAAACAGAACCAACCAGGAATAGAGCAATAACATATGAATTTTTTTGCAATAAGTATCTCATAAAAAGTATTTATGGTGAAGGAATTATTTGTGTTTTTGTGGTTGGTTCCTGTTTGTCCCCGGTTTATTTTTCACCGTCATTGCTCCGCTGAAACTCCAGCACTTTCCTTGCATCTTCCATCATCAGGTTCTGGTTAGGCATCCTCACCATGCATAA
>CAZQGZ010000059.1:0-2214 GCA_964592935.1 uncultured Chitinophaga sp.
CTAAGAAATTTAACTTAGTTAATTCATAAAAAACAAACACATGAAAAAAAATATTTTCGGATTTTTTGCTTTTCCGCTGATCATTGCTTTGATGGCCCCGGCTTCCCTGCTGGCTCAGAAAGATGAAAAGGAAAAAGAGAAAAAAGATGTTCAGCAGATCATTATCACCCGGAAAAATGATAAGTCCGACAAAGTTATCGTTGAAATAAACGGCGATAAGATCACGGTGAACGGTAAGCCGCTGGATGAATTCAAGGAAAAGGACGGAGATCTTAATGTACGTATTCAGAAATTCAAAGAACTGGAATCACTGGCAAGAATTCCGGGAATGGGATCCTCCTGGAATTTCAACGGTAATATGGATAATTTCAGGGCTTTCAGTGAAGATGCCAATCATGCCATGCTGGGTGTAACAACGGAAAAAGCGGAACAGGGTGTAGAGATCCAGAACATCACTAAAGAAAGTGCTGCAGAAAAAGCCGGGTTGAAAGAAAACGATATCATAACAAAAATTGATGATGAAAAAATCGATAATCCGGATGAACTTTCAACTGCAATTAAAAAGCATAAACCGGGAGATAAAGTGACCGTTACTTACCTGCGGGATAAAAAGGAACATAAGGTTACTGCAGAATTGACCAAATGGAAAGGTGTCAATATGTTCACCACCACGCCGGGTTTTAAACTGGATATGGGTGATATGGACCTGGATAAATTAATGCCAAACATGAAGTCATTACCCCGCATGAATCAGAACTGGAGCTGGACAGGCGGTGGCCCCAAACTGGGTCTTTCCGTACAGGATACCGATGATGGTAAGGGGGTTAAGGTCATTGAAGTGGACGATGAAAGCAATGCTGAAAAAGCGGGAATAAAAGAAGATGATATTATTACCGAAGTGGATGGCAAAACGGTAAATGGCGCGGATGAAATGGCAAAGATCATCCGGGATAGCAAGGACAAGGTTTCTGTAATGATCAAATTGCAGCGGGGAGGAAAGACACAGAATATAGAAGTAAAAATACCCCGTAAACTGAAAACAGCCGACCTGTAATATTTTTTGTTTTCTATAGTGAAGAATAGCCCCTGGTTGCGACCGGGGGCTTTAACTTTTTGGCAGATAAGTAGTGTTATAAATGGGTTATTTTTGTCCGTCCCGGTTATTTTTATCAAAAGGGGTTGCTTAATTAAATCATGAATGATATTGATTCTTATGAAGTGGTGGTCGGGCTGGAAGTGCATGCTCAATTACTTACACAAAGCAAATTGTTTTGCGGTGATGCTGTTGCATTTGGCGCTCCTCCCAATACGCAGGTGAGTCCCGTTTCACTGGGTCATCCCGGCACCCTCCCAAAAACAAACAGGAAAGCTGTTGAATACGCCATTAAAATGGGATTGGCCTGCCAGAGTGAAATAGAAAGCAAAAATTTTTTCGCCCGTAAAAATTATTTTTATCCTGATCTGCCCAAGGGTTACCAGGTATCGCAACATACCACACCCATTTGCAAAGGCGGGTTTATTAATATTAAAACAAGTGCCGGCGAAAAAAAGATCAGCCTGAACCGGATTCACCTCGAGGAAGATGCAGGTAAAAGTTTACATGAAATTGACCCGGATTATACCTGCATCGATTATAACCGGGCCGGCACACCATTGATCGAGATAGTAACGGAACCGGAACTCCGCAGCGGGGATGAGGCCTTTGCTTTTTTAACAGCTACTAGGAAACTGGTCCGTTACCTGGATATATGCGATGGTAATATGGAAGAAGGAAGCCTTCGTTGTGATGCCAATATCTCTGTTCGTAAAAAAGATGACACCACATTGGGAACCAAAGTGGAAATAAAGAATTTAAATTCCATCCGGAATGTAAAGAGGGCTATTGAAGCGGAGGCAGAAAGGCTGATTGACAAACTGGAAAAAGGGGAAACTATAACACAGGAGACAAGAAGCTTTGATGCGAACAATGGTACCACAATGGCTACCCGGGAAAAAGAAGATGCGGATGATTACCGGTACTTTGCCGAACCTGACCTGGCTCCCTTTCATTTGCAGGACGAATTCATAGAAAGGATCCGCCGGGGCATACCGGTATTGCCGGAACAACGGGTAAGCAAATATGTTTCGGATTTTCAGCTTTCAGAATACGATGCCAGTGTATTGACAGAAGAAAGATCTTTTGCAGATTATTTTGAGAAGGTGATCTCCATTCCC
>CAZQGZ010000059.1:2314-13979 GCA_964592935.1 uncultured Chitinophaga sp.
TCAGCCGCTAACTGGATGCTGGGCCCGGTCAAATCATGGCTGAATGAAAACAATAAAGTAATAAATGATTTCCCGTTAAGTCCGCAACAGCTTGCATCGGTTATTGAACTGGTTGATTCAGGGAAAATCAGTTTTTCGTTGGCATCAACAAAACTATTCTCACATTTGCTAAAGCACCCCGGAAAAGACCCGGAAGATGCAGCGTCAGAACTTGACCTTTTTCAGCGATCTGATTTGTCGGATATAGGACCCATTATTGACAAGGTATTGGAGAAATTTGCAGGTAAAGTACTTGAATATAAAAAAGGTAAAAAGGGTTTGCTCTCATTGTTTGTCGGCGAAGTGATGAAACAAACAAAAGGGAAAGCTGATCCAAAGATCATTAACGAGCGGGTGCTCCAAAAATTAAAAACAAAAATTAACGAATGAAAAAATTAGTTAGCGTAATGGCCATTGCCATGTTATGGGCAGCCTGTAGCAATAAGTCTGCCGGCAAACATTTTGAGGTCAGCGGAACCATCACCAATAATCCCGGAAAAAAAATCTACCTGGAAGAAGTGCCGATGACCACCATGGAGCGCATCGTGGTGGATTCTGCAATGCTCGGTAAAGATGGTAAATACAAATTGAAAACGGGAGCCAAAGAAGCATCGGCTTATACATTGAGGCTGGATCAAAGCACCTATCCCCTGGCTGCTGTGATCAATGACGCCTCAAGCATCACATTAAATGTAACTTTTAATAAAGAGAACAGCCAGTTTGCCGAAAGCTATGAAGTGAAAGGCTCGGAAGCCAGCAAACAAATGAAGGATTTCATGGTTACGTTGAACAGCAGGTTGCAGGATATTTTTCTGAATGATAAAAAAGCAGACAGCCTGCAAAGGGCAGGAGCTGCTGACAGTGTTTTATCGGTATTGCAAAATGAAAGAGCAAAGCTTTCTTCGGCAGTGAGGGAATTTATCATTACGTCCATCAGCCAGTCAACCAACCCTGCGCTGACCATGTTTGAACTGGGAAATTACCAGACCACGGCCAATAATCCCGGGTTCAACCTGGAACCGGTTTCCATTGAGGAAGTGATTAAAATAGTGAATGAGACCGCGTCAAAATTTCCATCACACCAGGGGGTGGCATCCATTAAAAAGTCCCTGGAAGCATCGATGAACAATAACAATAATACGGGAGAAGGATGGGTTGGCAAATCAGCCCCTGATTTTACAATGCCTGATGTAAATGGGAATAATGTCAGTTTAAGTTCATACCGTGGTAAATATGTGTTGGTTGATTTCTGGGCAAGCTGGTGCCGGCCCTGCCGTGCTGAAAATCCCAATGTGGTGGCGGCTTATAATAAGTTTAAAAATAAAAATTTTGCGATCCTTGGTGTTTCACTGGATTACCCGGATGGAAAAGACAAATGGCTGAAAGCAATCAAAGATGACAATCTTACCTGGACACAGATCAGCGACCTGAAAGCCTGGGATAGTCCTGTAGTAGGTGTTTATAATTTTGGTGAAACCGGAATCCCTTATAACATTTTGGTTGATCCGCAGGGAAAGATCATTGCAGAAAGGTTAAGAGGACCGGACCTGGAAACAAAACTGGCAGAAGTGTTGAAATAAAAATGATCTTCTAAAAAAAATCCTCCCCCCGGGAATTACCGGGGGGAGGATTTTTTTATGCATAATCATATTTTATTAAAGATCCCAGAATGGTCTTCCGGCCTGCAGGCTGATTGCTTTTTGACCAGGGCAGTTCGGGTTTAGATCAATTTCTGATTGAGGATAAAACAAGGTTCTGGGAACTGCGGTTACACCGTTAATTGCATTGGTTGGAACAGATAGAACCGGAAAGCCTGTTCTTCTCCAGTCTGTCCAGGGTTCAACAGATACACCAAATAAGGCAATATATTTTTCTTCGATTATTTTCTGCAGATCAGTGTTAAAGAGTCCGCTAAGAGTTCCGTTTACAGCGATATAGTCTGCAATTTGTACAGCCGATACGCCAACTTCCTGCAAGGAAGCTGTTATTCCGGCCTGGTAAAATGCCTGGGCTGTTGCTGTGCCTCCCGGAGTCCAACCGCGTAATGCCGCTTCTGCCCGAATAAAATTATACTCCGTAAAAGTCAGCATACGTTGTGGAGCAGCGCCTGAATAAACAAACGGAGGTGCGGCATTTGCGGTAACGTTTCCGCGTAAGAAAGTATGAATACGGCTGTAATTATTATTAGGAGCGGCCGGGGGTGCCGTTGCTGATACACCCGTAAAAGTATTTGGTGCAACAATAATAGGAGCAGCGGCTCCAACTCCTCCGCCGGTAACATTATTGCTTAATGTAATAGTAGTCGCTGTTACTGCAGTTGCAGTTGTGTTGGGAGGAATATTCAAACCGGCAACCACCATACCTGCGGCGGCACCTGTTGTAGATGCAAATTGGAGCACATTGTTTCCTCCGGCAGTGGCAGCAGATGTGCCTAAAGTGATTGGCAATGAAATTCCCTGGTAGGGGAAAGATGTAAAATAATAAGGCCTGCGGGGATCGCCTTTACCTGACATGATTCCAAGCATATTGGCATCACAGAACAAATAATTGGGACGACTTACTTCAAAGGCAGAGATCGGGCTTCGCTGGTTGGCTACATCATAAAATGCCATGGAGAAATTATCTGCATTGGACGCAAAGAAAGGTCCTCCGGTGTTCACAAGTGCATTAAACTGTTGTGCGGCCCAAACGGGGTTATATTTGCTGTAATGCAGGTATAAGCGGAGTTTTAACGTATTGGCCAGTTTGATCCAGTTTGTTTTAATAGTTGAGTAAGTCCCTGTATAAATAACTGAATTGCTTCCCGGAACGAGAAGGCTGGCCGGAGCGTTCAGGTCAACGATACTGGCATCGAGCAATGAAATTATATTCCTGTAGATCATCGTATCGTTATCATAACGTGGTTGGGTATTCGCCGTTAATTGTTGCGCTTCCGTATATGGCACTTTGCCCCATACATCTACAACCAGTGAATATTCATATGCTTTCAGGATTTTTGCTATGCCCTGGTAATAAGGACTGGCACCTCCTCTTTGAATAATTAGCTCCAGGTCACTCAGAGTTGTAGCAAAAATGCTGCTCCATACATTGTTCTGATCGCTTCCGGTAATATTATAACGGTAATATTCATAAGTCTGGTTGGGCTGCGAAGCCATACCGGACATCTGCTGCATAATTATGGTGGCATATCTAAACAAATCGCTTCCGCCTTCAAAACCAAGGTTAACCTGTGCTGAAGTCAGCAATTGGGGAATAGGATTGTTTGATGCAGGAAGAAGGTCAGGATTGTTATTGATATCAAATGTTTTTTTACAGGAACTTAAACAAACAATCCCTGCAAATAACATGATGAGTTTAAAATAACTGAGTTTCATAATAAGATTTTTTATTAATTAAAAGCTTAAGTTTAATCCTACACCAATGGTTCTGGTTTGAGGCAAAGCGTTAAACTCCAGTCCCTGTGCATTACCGATACCGAGCACATTTTGTTCAGGATCGAGGTGCGGATAAAAAGGAGCGTTCAGGTAAAGGTTACGTCCAAACACATTTAATGAAGCGCTGCTGAACGGTGTCCGTTTCAGGAAATCAGCAGGCAATGTGTAATTCACGGAAGCTTCTCTTATACGGAACCAGCTTGTTTTATAAATAAATCCTTCCGCAGCGGCAAATTTACCACTGTTACCAAAATAATCCTGTGCAGAAACATAGGTTGTATTCGGTTGCCCGTTGGTGTATACTGCATCAAAGATGTATGGCTTTTGCAATACACCTGCTGCATCATATCTGGGGTACTTGGCAGTTTCTATTCCAACACCGTTTCTCTGAATGTCTGCAATATTGCGGCTGTACAGGTCGCCTCCTTCCTTGATCTCCATGAGGAAAGATATTGTTATGGCTTTATACGCCAGGGTATTGGTAATGCCCAATGTATATTTTGGATTAGGATTTCCGATCTTCTGTACACCTGATGTTACAAATGGAAGGCCATTGGCGCCAACAACAATCTTATTTCCTTTGCTTGGATCTCTTACATAAGCATTTCCATATATCTGGCCGTATTCATCACCGGCAACTAAACGAACATTGGGTGTTACAAACCCGCCAAGGAAGATATTGGTTACTCCGGTTTCCAGTTTATCAACGATTGCTTTGAACTGGGTATAAGCAAGGTTGATGTTCCAGTTAAAGGATTTTGTTTTTACAGGAGTGATATTAACACCCAGTTCAACACCATTGTTGGTAAGGTTGCCGGAATTTTTTACCTGGGAAGTTATACCTGATGCGGCGGAAAATGGAACCGCAAAAATGAGCTTTCTTGATTTTTGTTTGTAACGCGTTACATCAATTGAAAGGCGGCCTTTAAAAAATGACAATTCAGCGGCAATCTCTTTATTTTGAGTAAACTCAGGTCCAAGATCTGGGTTACCAAAACTATTGCTTAATGTGTAACCGCCAAGTCCGTTAAAGGGAAAGGCGATACTGGGGCCGAATCCATCAGCAGAAGCGGCTCCGGCAAAATAAGAATCAGTGGAATAAACAAAATCACCTGCTTTTCCTACGGTGGCAACATTACCCCTGATCTTGATGTTCTCAATGATCTTACCCTTCAGTTTAGGGAAAAGTTCTGTAATATTTACAGATCCTCCCACGCCGTTATACAAATAGGAGTTTTTGTTAACCTTAAACGTCGAAGACCAGTCATTTCTTAAAGTTGCATTAATAGTGAATATACTTTTATAGCTAACGGAAAGATCGCCATAAAGTCCCATTAACCTGGTTTTTGTTGAACCACTTTGCGGACCCGGACTGAAAGTAGTTGTATTGCTGAGCTGCTCAAAGTCTCTTACAATGACATTCTTTCCGTCCAACTGCGCTGCAGTACTATAAACCTGCTGAAACTCTGTTCCGGCAACGAGTGTCCCGCTCCAGCTCTTAATTCTTTTAGTGGCAGTAAGAAATCCATTTGAGTTCAGGCTGCGGTAAGTATTCCTGGTTTCACGAACAGCGCCAACTCCGTTTGCAGTGGTATTAGCGCCACCACGAGCACCAATCTGATCATAGGCATGTTGAAATACGGAATATACATCCGTACCCACTTTATAATCTCCCTGAAGCCACTTGGTCAGTCTGAAATTAAATGAAACGTTACCGATAAACCTGTTGATCTCATCACGATAGCGATTGTTCTTGATGGTCCAGTAAGGATTGTCTTCGCCAAGCGGGTAGAGCTGGTTGCCCAAAATGTCTTCCCATTGCAGGCCGGTCAGGTTGTAGCTGCGGGGTGTAAACCAGGCCCTGAAAACAGGGTTACTTAACTGGTTTCCCTGTTGGGTTCTGCGGGAAGCATTGTTTGAATAATTTCCGCTGGCAGAAACAGTCAGGTAATTGTTGACTTTTGAACTTGCATTTATTGAAAAGTTATGACGTATCAATTCGTTATTCTCAATGACACCTTTATTTTTCAGGTAACCATAGGAAAAACGAAACGTGTTTTTGTCTGATCCCCCGGAAAAAGCAATATTGTTCTGCCAGTTCATTCCCTGGCGAAATATATCTCTTACATTATTCGGGTAAGCCTGCAGCACTTCTGTTCTGTTATTTGCATTGGTAGCCGGGTTATATGCATTGGTTACAGTTTGCCCAACGATCCTGGGACCCCAGGATGTCTGTGCTGTAGGTGAGAAAACTCCGTTATTCCCTTGTGCATATTCATTCTGATAACTTGGAAAACGGTTTACCGATTCTATCTGGTAATTGGTAGAATACTGGATAGAATTCTTCTGACCTGCTTTTCCTTTTTTTGTAGTGATCAAAATAACCCCGTTAGCTGCTCTTGATCCGTATAATACCGCAGCAGAAGCGCCTTTCAGTACACTGATGCTTTCTACATCATCCTGGTTCAGGTCAATGGCCCTGTTGGAACGGGGAACCCCATTTTGCAGCAGGAAACCTCCCCCGCTGTTATCAATGGGAATTCCATCCACCACAAACAATGGCTGGTTAGAACCCGTAAAAGTAGTGAAGCCACGGATCAGAATACTGGAACCAGTAAATGAGCCACCGGATCCGGCTATTCTCACACCCGGAACTTTTGATGCAAGGGCATTGGAGATATTGGTAGTGTGTGCCTGGGATAATTCAGTTCCACTCAACTGGCTGACGCCATAACCCAATGTCTTTTTATCTTTCTTAATTCCAAATGCAGTCACTACCACTTCCGACATTGTTTTGTCCTCATTTTTCAGGGTAGCATCAATCATTGCAGATGCTCCGATTGCTAGTTCAACAGGACTCATATCAACTGCAGAAAAAACCAGCGCTTTCGCGTTTGCAGGAATAGTAATGGAATAGGTCCCGTCTGCTTTTGTAATGGTACCGGTCGTTGTACCTCTTACCATGACCGATACATTTGGAAGAGGAGCGCCCTTTTCATTGGTAACCTTACCGCTGATCGTGCGTTGTGCCAATGCCTGGGTGGCGAAGAACACAACTCCCCAAAGGAGTAAAAACAATTTTCTCATGAGCATTTAGTTTTAGTATATAATTGAAATCAAGACCTTTTGGTCCCGCTTCCGACGAAACGAGGGTTCAAAAGGGGCTTGAAATTAAAGAACCTTGAACAAAAAATTCAAAAAAACCTCCGGTTTTTGAAAAACAGTCTTCACTGTGAAATTTTAGGCCAATTCTCTCTAATTATCGGACAATTTCAGAAAACCGTTTGCTGCATTAATGACCGGTCTCAAACCACCGGATTAAGATACTGTAAAAGTAATGAAATCAGCTATTTCTTTATCCGGATTATCGAAATTAAAATAGAGGGCAATAATACCAGGTTGGTAAATGTGGCTGTAATAAGTGTCAGGGAGGTCAGCCAGCCCAGGGCCTGGGTGCCATCAAATCCGCTGAAACAGAAAATAACAAATCCGGCGATCAGCACCAGCGAGGTATAAATAATGCTGATGCCTGTACTGTGTATGGTGTCGATCACCGTTTTTTTCATATCAAAATTATTCCGGGGCAATTCTTGTTTATAGTTGACCAGGAACCGGATCGTAACATCAATGGCAATGCCAAGGGCAACGCTGAAAACCAACACAGTAGATGGCTTTAACGGTATGCCGGCCCAGCCCATAAGCCCCGCTGTTATCAGCAGCGGGATAATATTCGGGATCAAAGAACAAATCAATATACGGGCTGAACGAAAAAGGTACAACATGCAAAGAGCTATCAGGAAAAATGCCCAGAGAATGCTATCCTCCAATCCATGGATTATGAACCGGCTTCCTTCCAGGAATGTAACACTGGTGCCGGTAAGTTTTACATCATACCTGTCTTTGGGAAAAAGTTGATTCACCCTTATGGTAATGCTGTCAATGATAACCGGTAGTCTTTTGCTGCCAACATCTTTCATGCTGACACTGATACGTGCCTGCTGGCGGGAACTGTCCATGAAAGTGGAAGCCAGTTTTTCAAATGAATTTTTGGTCTTTTTACTATCACCTTTAAAATTGAGATATTGAGCCAGCGCCGGTAAGTCAAATTCGGAAGGCATGGAATAGTTATTGCTGTCACCGTCAAAAAAAGCCTGCTTGGCAAATTTCAACCCATCGGTAATACTCAACGGGCGTCCAACATCATTAAGACCGGTGAGGAATTGCGACAGGGAATCAATACGCACCAGGTTATTGAAATTCCGTGACACCCCTCTTTTTTCTTTGGTATCCACCACGATCTCCAGGGGCATTACCCCTTTGAAATTATTTTCAAAGAAACGCAGGTCCGTATAAATTTTGTCCTCTTTCGGAAGATCGTCAACAATATACCCGAGGGTTTTCAACTTAAAGACACCGGCTATTGAAATGGCGACTATGACCGAGGTCACTGCAAATATGAATTTCCGGTGATTCAACGACCATCTTTCCAGCCGGTCGAGCCAGCGGTTCAATCCCGGGTTTTGAAGATACTTTGTATGACGGGTTTTTGGTGCCGGTAAGAAACTCAGGATCGTTGGGATAAATATCAATGAAATAAAAAACAACGCAATGATATTGATGCCGGCCACTATCCCAAACTCTTTCAGTATCTGACTTTGTGTAAAGGCAAATACTCCAAAACCAATAGCAGCGGCGAGGTTGCAGAACAGGGTTACGATCCCCATTCGTTCCACCATCATGACCAGTGATTTTTTCTTATCACCGGTTTCATTGTAAGACGTATGAAATTTATTGAAAAAATAAATGCAATTGGGTATGCCGATCACAACGATCAGCGGGGGTATCAGTGCATTCAGGATACTTATTTTAAATCCAAACATCTCGATCGTGGCAAAGCTCCAGACAACGCCCAGCATGACGACGGTTAATGAAAGCCACATGGCACTGAAACTCCGGAAAAACAGAAGCAGGATGACAGCCGACAGAATGATGGATGCCAGGACAAACATTCTCATTTCCTTTACGCTTCGGCCGGTCAGTTCGGTCCGGATCTGCGGAAGCCCGCTTTTATACACAACAAGACCATTGGCTTTGCCAAAATCATCCGCCATTTTACCAATGATTTTTACAATTCCGATCCGTTCTTTGGAAGCCATCAGTTCTTTTTTGATGCGAACACCCATCAACCACGCGTTGGTGGCAGGGTTGTATAAAATTTGCCGGTAAAAAGGAAGGTTTAGAAATGTTTTTGCGCCGCTGTCTATCTCTGCCCGGGTGAGTACCCGGTCGGCGAAAATGGTATCGGCCATTAATTTTTCCGTTTCCTGGTTTTTTATGAGATTAATGGCAGTGGGAATGGAGATAATATCATCTACCCCTTTAACTTTTTTCAGGCTCCGTTGCAGGGAAGCATAGTCATTAAATAATTTTTCTTCAAAAAATTTTTCGGTTTGAATGCCGATAACAAGCAGGTTCCCATCCTCGCCGAATTTTTTCCTGAATTCCTGGTAGGCTTTGTATTTGGAATTATTGATGGGTATGGCCCGGGAAAAATCATAACTCAGTTGCACCCGGCTGGCATGATAGGCCATAAAACCGGTCATGGCAGCCAGGACCAGTAATAAAGGAAGACGATATCTGAGAATAAATTTTCCGAGGCTATGCCACATATCTGGTGGAGAATTGTAAGTGTGCAAAGAAACGTAAAAAGCGGTCAAATAGGACAAATAAGTCATTATGGTCATATGCGACATATCTGACCTTTTTGACTTTTATGACCGATATGACCCATTTGACCTATTTGACTAATATGACTTATGTGATTTTTATGACTTTAGAATACTTTTGAAAAGTGAAAAGTATATTATTTACGATATGTTTTTTAGAAGTTTTTGCCGGCTTTTCCCAGTTACCCATTCAACCCGTTGGCCAATGGCGGGAACATTTGCCGTACAACAGTGCCATGGATGTTACTGCCGGTGATGGCAAAATATTTTGTGCGACTCCGTATAGTTTGTTTTCGGTTACTGTCCCCGGTAATATCCTTGAAAGATCAAGCCGCGTCACCGGGCTCAATGAAACAGGGATCAGCGCCATTAAATATGATAAGGCCAACAATAAACTATTTATTGCATACAGCAACAGCAATATTGATATTCTATACCGGAATGATATTTATAATGTGCCCGATATAAAACGCTCGGGGATCCCAGGGGATAAAAACATCTATAATATTTATCCTTTGAATAAGAACTATTATCTCTCCACCGGGCTGGGGGTTATCGTGATCGATGGTAGCCGCTATGAAGTAAAAGACACCTGGTTTGTCGGCAACGGCGGCAACCCGGTAAAAGTAAATGGCTTTGCCTCCGACGGGAGTTTTTATTATGCGGCAACGGAAGAAGGATTGAAGAAAATTCCGGTGAATTCGGCCAATCCTGCCATCTATACCAACTGGCAGGTAGTGAGTGGCAGCAATGGGTTATCGGCCGGAGCCTGTAAGAACGTGCTGCATGTTCAGAATAAGATCATAGTCCAAAAAAATGATTCATTGTTTGTTCAGAACGGAATAAACTGGACCCTTTTTTATTCAGATGGATGGCCCTGGATCAGCAGCAATACAACAGAGAATAAAATTCAATTGTGCGAAAGGCAGGCCAATGGTATCAGCAGGGTGATCATCTTGGATGAAGACGGAACGGTTTCACGGACACTGGCCAATGTAGGCGCAGTTTCTTTTCCGCGGAAAACTATTTTATATAACAATGACCCCTGGGTGGCAGACCAGTTTGCCTGTTTATCGCATTTCGGGCCGGCATTAACTTACCGGCAATATATTTTGAATTCACCGCAGGCAACAGCAAGTGGCGAAATGATTGTACATGATAATGTTTTTTATGCCACCGCGGGTTCAGTGAATGATGCCTGGAATTATCTCTATAACGGGGATGGCATTTTTGTTTTTTCCGAAGGGAATTGGAACAATATAAACCGTTACAGGTATTCTGCCATTGATTCGCTGCTTGACTATATAACGATAGCTGTTGATAAAAGAGATGAAACCACCTGGGCTGGTTCGTATGGGGGCGGGTTGCTTCATGTGAAGCCCGGGCCGGTATTTGAAATTTTCAAACAAAATAATCTGGGAGCGACCGTTGGTGATCCGACAAGTTACCGCGTGGCCGGTTTGGTATTTGATCATGAAAATAATTTATGGATATCCAATTTTGGATCAACACAGCCATTGCGGGTCCGGAAAAATGATGGTAGCTGGAAAAGCTTTACCCTGCCTTTTGCGTTAATCAATAATGCATTGACACAAATAATAACAGATAACAATAATTATAAATGGATCGTTTCGCCGGGTAATGGATTGATCTGTTATGATCACGGAGTGTCGGTTGATAATACCTCGGATGACCGGTGGAGAAAATGGGGCCCCGGTGCAGGGAATGGAAATTTACCGGCCGGTGATGTGTTGTGCGTTGCAAAAGATAAAAGCGGATTCATCTGGGTAGGAACCACCGACGGTATTGCAGTCATTCAATGTCCTGAGCAAAGTTTCGGCATTCCTGCCTGTGAAGCCATCTGGCCGATCGTACCCAATGGAAATTTTGCCGGGTATTTATTCAAAGGACAAAGTGTGAACAGTATTGCAGCAGATGGCGCCGACAGGAAATGGGTGGCCACGAAGAACGGAGTATTCCTGGTTAGCCAGGATGGTGAAAAGATCATTTACCGGTTCACTGAAGATAACAGCCCGCTTTTGAGCAGCGATGTAAAAAAGATTGCCATCGATGGTAAAACAGGTGAAGTATATTTTGCCACGCTGAAAGGTATTTGTTCGTTTCGCAGCACAGCCACCGAAGGCGGAGAAACCAATGAAGATGTACTGGTATTTCCCAACCCCGTGCCGCCGGGTTTTACCGGTACCATCGCTATCCGGGGATTGGTGAATAATGCCATTGTGAAGATCACCGAACTCGACGGAAGATTGGTGTATCAAACAAGAGCATTGGGCGGGCAGGCGGTATGGGATGGAAGAAATTACAAGGGACAAAAAATTTCCAGCGGTGTCTACCTGGTATTGGTGAATGATGACGGGAAGAAAGAAAGGATCGCAACGAAGATTTTTGTTATCAGTAAATAAGAAGGAAAGACGGAAAGACGAAAAGACCGGAAGACGGAAAGAC
>CAZQGZ010000059.1:14079-17740 GCA_964592935.1 uncultured Chitinophaga sp.
CGGAAAGTCGGAAAGACGGAAAGTCGGAAAGTCGGAAAGACGGAAAGACGGAAAGTTGGAAAGACGGAAAGTTGGAAAGACGTTTCATTTGGCAGACTCGTCTTTCGGTCTTTCTGACTTTCAGACTATATTACTTAAGCTCAAAATTTCATGCCAGACAAATTACATAAAACAAAAGGCCTGGTGCTCCGTTCGGTGAAATACGGTGAAACAAGCATCATTGTGTCCATCTTTACCGAATTATTTGGAGTGCAATCCTACCTGGTGAATGGGGTCAGAACGCACACTAAAAAAGGAACCGGCAAAGCAAATTTATTTCAGCCATCTGCGCTGCTGGACCTGGTGGTTTATCATAATGAACTGAAGCATCTGAACCGAATCAAAGAATTTAAGTGGAGTCATATTTACCGGCATATACTATCAGATGTCAGAAAAAACGCCGTGGCTTTATTCATGGTGGAGTTGCTGACCAAATGTTTGAAACAGCCCGAAGCCAATACAGAACTTTTTCATTTTGCCGAAGATATTTTTTTGAAGCTGGACGAATGCGATTCTGCTGTCATGGCAAACCTGCCTTTGTTTTATGCCTTACACCTTCCTTTTCATTTTGGATTCCGTATTGCAGATAATTACAAAGATGAAAATCCTTTTCTCGACCTGCAGGAAGGAAGTTTTGTTGCAGAGCAACCCCGCCATCCGCATTTTTTAGAAGGCAAACAGGCTGAAGTTACCGCCCGGTTATTAAAAGTGATGCAGCCGGTAGAACTGGAAGATTTAAAACTCCATCATGATTTCCGCAGGAATTTATTGCAGGTGTATGAAACCTATTATGCACTGCATATTCCGGAATTCGGGGCGCTGAAGAGTTTGCCGGTGCTAAGGGAGATTTCAGGCTAATTTTTCAGAGAACGAGAAATTTTCATTTGTCAAAACGATTCCGGGCTTTTTCCCTTTTTCAAAACTTCCCAGTTGATCCTTCCATTGCAAAGCCTTTGCCCCGTTATGGGTGGCCCATTTCAAAATCGTTTCAACCGGTATATGGGAAAAATGCTGATGAACAGCTTCCATTTCTTTCGCAATACTTAATTGCCAGTTGCTGCTGTAACTGTCTGTTCCAAGAACGATATGGCAATTGTGTTTTATCAGCATATCAACCGGCGGCACTTTGTTTTCAATGTACAGGTTGGCATTGATGCATAAGCAGTATACCAGATTCAATCCATGGGCTGCTGCATATTCATTGGCCCAGATCACATCCTCTTCCGGCATGAAGGTGTTATGAATTAATAAAATAGTTTGCCTGTTATTAAAATAAGGTAATACGGACCGGATGCTGCTTTTGCCGGTTACCGGAAATGGTGATTTGTCCAGCCCAAAGATCTTAAACAATCTCAGGTAACCGCCACCCCCGGTCTTATACAATTCATCCTCGGCCGGGTGTTCCTGGTTATGTATGGAAATGACCTGGTCTTTCGTGGCTTCATTGATCAGCTGAAATGTTTTTGGACTGACCGAATACGGAGAATGCGGTACAAGACTTGTGCGTTGATTGTTGTTTGTTGTGGCTTGCGTCTTTCCGAATTGCTTCAAAACATGTTGATAATGCAGGATATTCTCTTCCGCTTTTTCATCGGTAAAACTCAGCACTTCCACAAAATTCTGCCAGCGGATCCTGCTTTTATTTTTTACTCCGGCGGTATCGGCCGTGTTACCAATATCACCCACAGCAACAATTCCATTATCAGCCATTTCTTTCTCTGCTCTCAGTATCTCCTGTTGAATTATACCCGGATCGAAATCCCTTTTAGTCACAACGGAACACAGGAATTCAATAAGACCCGTGTGCGGCGGGATCACATTTTTCAAATGACTTAATTCAAGGTGACAATGACAATTAATGAGCCCGGGTGAAAGAATTCCCGGAAACTGCTGTATATCATCGCCGGCTTCGGTTTGAGGTACAATATCCCGGATCTCAGCATCTTCATCAGTTATTAAAACCTGATCTGTTTCGAGGAAACGATAACCGTCAAATATTTTATCTGCTTTGAATTTTAAATAAGCCATTGGAACAAATTTCAAATATCATATTCCAAATTCCAAATCATTAAATTTGCCGCCTCAACAGGAATTATAGATTATGCTTGATCGTTTGGAAGCCATAAAAGCAAGATTTGACCAGTTGGGGGTTGCCCTGACCAATCCCGAGATTGTCAGCAATAACAAAAAATTTACGGAAACGAGTAAGGAATACAGGAGCCTGGAGAAAATTGTTGTTGCGTATAATGAATATAAAAAGGTATTGGACGATATTCATTTTTACAAAGAAGCGCTGAACGGGGATGATGAAGAAATGAGGGACCTGGCCAAAACGGAAGCACCTGCCATGGATGAAAAGAAGATTCAGCTGGAAGCTTATATCCGTCAATTGCTCATACCGAAAGATCCGCAGGATGAAAAAAATGCTATTCTGGAGATCCGGGCAGGTACAGGTGGTGATGAGGCCAGCCTGTTTGCCGGTGATCTGCTGAGAATGTATATGAAGTATTGTGAAAAAAGAGGATGGAAAACAGCTTTGCTGAGTGAGAATGAAGGAAGCGTTGGCGGCTATAAAGAAGTACAGCTCGAGGTGACCGGTGATGATGTATATGGTACGCTGAAATTTGAAAGCGGGGTGCATCGTGTGCAGCGTGTACCCGACACCGAAGCATCGGGGAGAGTTCATACTTCTGCTGCCACCGTAGCAGTGATGCCCGAAGCAGAGGAGGTGGATTTTGAATTGAACCCGGCCGATGTAAAAATGGAAACAGCGAGGAGCGGGGGAGCCGGGGGGCAGAATGTAAATAAGGTGGAGACCAAAGTAATGCTTACACATATCCCAACCGGAACAGTCGTAGTATGTCAAACTGAAAGATCTCAGTTGGGAAACCGGGAGAAAGCCATGCAGATGCTACGGACAAGGCTGTATGAAGAACAGGTAAGAAAACAGGAAGAAGAAATTTCCCGGTACCGCAAGAGCCTGGTCAGTACCGGAGACCGCAGCGCCAAGATCAGGACCTATAATTTTCCCCAGGGACGGGTTACGGATCACCGGATAGGCCTTACACTTTACAACCTGGATGATATTCTGAACGGCAATATCCAGGAACTCATCGAAGCATTACAGTTTGCAGAAAATGCAGAAAAGCTGGCTAAGCAGAATTAATATAACATCTCCAAATAATTAATCTCAATCAACATTATCCACGTGTGTTGCAGTATTCACAAATACTGAACGATCTCCTGTTATGAATTTTTAGTATGCGGTTGAACATTTTTTCATGAATAGTAATGTTGATTGTCAGGCTGATAACTGATTTGCAGACCGTCTATCAGGCTATGGTTGACCGGTCTATGAAATTCACTGACATGAAGCAGCGTAGAGTTACATTCCCCTGTGGAGGATTTACGAATTAAGGAACTGGTGGAATTACGTAAGCTAAGCTTTTAGACTTTCATTAACACGAAGAATCATACTATGGGCACTAACTTTGCGTTATATAAATGAAAGCGATTATTTGAACTCATCATAGTACTTCGTGATTGCTTCGAAGTACAGGTAAAGAAAGTCAATTTTCTCATAAGCAGTTAGTTTTGGTTGCGACCCCTGTTTCTACAGGGG
>CAZQGZ010000060.1:0-17701 GCA_964592935.1 uncultured Chitinophaga sp.
TTGATATAGGCACATCCCCCTGCGAGAAAACTGTATTCAGGAGGTTGTTTGCGCCACTGCCAGAGATCCTTGGTTGTAAATTCACCGCCATATCGGGTGGCTTTTCCATTGATCCATATTTTATATTGATACGTGGTATTGAAATCCAATCCACCGATGATAAATTGAATGGGGTTGAATTCATTTTCCAACCGGCCTTTATAAAAAACCATTTTATTTTTTGAATCTCCTTTCTTATTAAACTGAATAGCTGCTGTTTTAACTTCCCGGGATACCTCTACCCAGACCTTGGCATCCCGTAATTCCACCGGGCCCAGCATGGGCCCGGAAATGATGCGGGGTTGTGCTTTTGAAATCAGAGAGCAAAAAACAAAAAGAAAAAGCAGAAATGGGAATCTCATCTTGATGAATTTTTCCGAACTGCAAGGTAATATTTGTACCACAAAACAAAAGCCGTCCCGATTGTATCGGGACGGCGATATAAGAAATGAGATGTAAAATAAATATAAGATCAATGCCATCCTGCTCCGGAAGGAGGAATATTGAAATTGCGGCAAACCTGTTCGTATGACATGGCTTTCACCTGTTCAATAGTATAATTTGTACCCCCTACTCCAGTAGTTCTTCCGCCCCCAACAGCACCTGGAATCAGCACATAGCGAAATGCGGCTGTTCCTCCATTAAGATTAGTGAAAACAATCGGAGAGTTAAGGTTGTTTAACAAATAAAATATATATGTAATCTTATTAAGTGTGGCCCGGTAATCGACAGTTAAAATATTATTGGGAAACGGATTTACTTGGGAAAAATTTACCGCTAAAGCGACCGGGTTTCCACTTGTAACCCCACCTTTCATATAACATAAAATCACTCCCTGATCTAAAATTGTCTGAGAAAGGCTGGGCGCTGTAACAATAAATCTTTTTGCAATTCCGCCATTAAGCGAAAGCATCGTGGTATCAGCACCCCAGTTTGCAGGTTCACTTGCCCAGGATGAATAGATAACATTGGCTGTTCCCGGAGGGCCTTGCGGACCGGTAGCACCCGTAGCGCCATTAGGACCTTGCGGACCAGTAGGACCTTGCGGGCCTTGTGCACCGGTTGGACCACCCGGACCTTGTGCACCGGTAGCGCCGGCAGGACCTGCAGGTCCTTCTTTGGTACAACTAACGGCTATAAATGCAATGGCTAAAGCTAATAATGACAGGAGTCTGAACTTTCTCATAGCGTTTTAAGTTTGGCTGAAAAATTAGTTTTGGCTTTAAAAATAAGGGAATTTTCTGATTCACCAATTGATTTTAAAGGTAAAGGAAAAAATATCAATTCACTGAATGTTTTTAAAAAAAAATTTCCACCCCCATTTTGAGGGAAGCCTGTTATATTTGTTGCCAACACAAAGCACCAGTCATGTATAAAAAAACAGCCTTATTTATCCCGGTTTTTTTGGTCATTAACCTGTCCGTTCAGGCTCAATTCAAGAAGGGAATGAGGATGGCAGGCGCCAATGTCGGCAGCATTTTTTTCAATTCCGGTTCGGCTGATGTATCCTATCCCACCCCTACCACCGGTTATTCTTCCAGGACCACTTCATTCGGAGTCAATATTGCTCCCAATATGGGCTGGTTCATATCCGGCAACACGGTTGTTGGCGTTTCACTGAACATTAACCCCAGCAGCAGTAAAACCTCCTATGAATCCGGAGGAAAAACCTACCAGGAGGACAAGGTCAATGGTTTTATTTTTGGGGTTGGCGGGTTTGCCAGGAATTATTTCAAATCTTCCTCTTCCTTCATGCCTTTTGGTCAATTTGGTTTAAACCTGGGTATCAGCACGCAGAAAACAGAAGGATTCTTTTATGGCGGCAGCGGGGCCAGCGCTTATAAGATCACGTATGACGGTAAATCTTCCGGAGGTTTTTTTGCCAATACCGCTCTGGTTTTGGGCATGACTAAAATGGTGACCCCGCATACCGGGCTCGATATTTCAATCGGGTATTCTTACTCATACAGTAAGAATACATATAAGACCACTTCTTTAAGGGATGAAGGCAATAACGGAACCATCGACCTGACCACGGAAAGCAATCCTACCTCCAAATACACCACGCACGGCCTGGTGCTGGGTGTAGGTTTCCAGATCTTTCTTGATGCGAGGAAATAATTTCCAGGTACAAATAAAGACTCATTTCCAATAAGTCAACATCCGAGTTCGATTACCTGAGCCTTGATGGTTGTTTATTGAAATATTGAGTCTTATTAATGGTCAGGGAAAAAGATTCAATATATCAACAATCAATTTTCAATACACAAGCAGGCGGTAAACATAAAAAAACCCTGACTTTGCAGCCAGGGGTAATAGTATCATTAATTATTTTCAGGATCATTTATTCATCATCTGTTTGGCCTCAATGCTTAATGTAGCATGGGGTACAGCACGAAGACGGGCCTTATCGATCAGTTTACCGGTAACCCGGCAAATGCCATAGGTTTTATTTTCGATCCGCATCATGGCCTTTTCGAGGTGATCAATGAATGTGATCTGGCGGCTGGCCATCTGGCTCAGTTGCTCCCTTTCCATACTTACACTACCATCTTCCATGGTCATATAGCGGGCCTCATCCATATCGCCGCCTTCATCTTTGCGGGTGATCAATCCCTGCAGGTAAGCCAGTTCTTTTTTGGCAGCATCCAGTTTTTTCTGAATGATCTCCCTGAATTCAGCCAGGTCGTTATCGGAATAACGCATGGTGGGCCCTGAGGATGATTGATATGACCCGGCATCCAAAACTGATTTGGTGAATTCCGGTTCATACTTCACAGAACTCTTGGTAGTGGTTTTGGGAATAACAACCTTCAATGGTTTTGGCGGCTCCTTTTTTATCACGGGTTTCACTTTGGGTTTGATTGATACCAATGATTTGGGATCAATTGTTCCCGGCTTCCGGGCCACCGTTTTTGTATCTGCAACCTCCTGCTTTGCTACCGGTTTAGCCTGGGCTGCTGTTTTTGTTACAGCGCCTCCCGATGGACGCGATGGTTTTGCCATCACTTTTTGAACGGATTTCCCGCCGGAAGGGCGGGCAGGTTTTGCAATACTCTTTACTGGTTTCTTAGCGATTTTCTTAGCCGCTTTATGAGGGGCTTTTTTTGTTGTTGTTTTTTTCACAGGTTTCTTTGCCGCCGGTTTTTTAGCAACGGCTTTTTTTACGGGTTTTGCAGCCTTTTTAGGGGCGTTTTTTTTCTTGATTGCCATAGTCTACCCTTTTTTTAAAACAATGACTTTTAACGGAATATCATTCACTTCTATATCAATACCACCCTGAAGCTCAGACAGAATTTCAAGATTGTCGGCCAGAATTTCGGCGCAAATATAGGGTTTAAACTTAGTCAACGAGTCTTTTAATCTATCTCCTGCCAATACTTTAACTTCTATCCTATCTGTAAGATCAAACCCGCTGTCTTTACGTATCTTCTGAACCCGGTTGACGAATTCACGGGCATTTCCTTCGGCTTCCAGTTCGGGGGTCACAGTTATGTCCAGTGCAACCGTCAAATTTCCTTTATTAGCTACCGTCCAGCCGGGTATATCTTCACTGGTTATTTCCACTTCTGCAATTTGTAATATTACAGGTTCACCATCAATTGACAAATTATATTGGCCATCTTTTTCGAACCGGGCAATATCTTCGGAGGTGAATTGAGACAATACAGTTGCGACAGATTTCATCTTCGCCCCCAGTTTTTTACCCAATGCCACGAAATTGGGTTTGATCTTCTTGCTGATAAATGTATTGTCCGGATCCAGGTATTGGATCTCCTTTACATTTACTTCTGCTTTGACCAGGGCCTCCACTTTTTGCAGTTGCTCTTTCATGGAGGCGCTTAATACCGGTATCAATACTTTCTGCAGGGGTTGCCGGACTTTCAGGTTCACTTTTTTGCGAAGCGATAAAATTAAAGAAGAAGCATCCTGCGCCAGTTGCATTCTTTCTTCAAGCGGTTCATCAATAACCCCACGGCCCCCTGCCGGGCGGTTCTCAGATTCATCAAAGAATGGATATGGCACATGGTGAACAGATTCTGTTTTGAATCTGTTTGTAACTGCATTCAGATTTTGAAAAACGGTATCACTGAAAAAAGGAGAAATGGGCGCAATTAACCTGGTAACTGTTTCCAGGCACTCATATAAGGTCTGGTACGCACAGATCTTATCCTGCTCATATTCTCCTTTCCAGAAACGTCTTCGGCATAACCTGACATACCAATTGCTCAAATGTTCATCTACAAAATCTTCAATCACCCGGCCCGCCTGCGTGGGCTCATAGTCGTCCATGTATTGATTTACTTTTTTCACTACGGTATTAAGTGAAGAAAGGATCCAGCGGTCGATCTCCGGTCTTTGCTCCAATGGAATATATTCTTCTTTAAAAGCAAAGCCATCCACATTGGCGTAGAGGGCAAAAAACTGGTAGGTATTATATAATGTCCCGAAGAATTTACGCTGCACTTCTTTGATACCGTCCAGGTCAAACTTCATGTTATCCCATGGCGATGCATTGGTAATAAGGTACCATCTTGTTGCATCAGCGCCGAATGTTTCAATGGTCTTAAATGGATCCACCACGTTACCCAGGCGCTTACTCATTTTGTTGCCATTCTTATCCAGCACCAGTCCGTTGGATACACAGGTTTTATAGGCCACACTGTCGAAGAGCATGGCAGCAATAGCATGAAGGGTATAAAACCAGCCCCGGGTCTGGTCAACACCTTCTGCGATAAAATCGGCGGGGAATGATTGCCTGAACGTTTCCTTGCTTTCAAAGGGGAAATGCCATTGGGCATACGGCATGGCGCCGGAATCAAACCAAACATCGATCAGATCAGGTACCCGTTTCATGGGCTTGCCGGATTTGCTTGCCAAAATGATTTCATCGACATAAGGCTTGTGTAAATCAAGGCTGTTAGCTGTCAGCTTTGAGCTATTAGCTACACCTAATATCTGATCTGCATTTTTTGCTTCATTTATCAACTCAGCTATACTCCCAATACAAATTTCCTCTTCTCCATCTTCGGTTTTCCAGATAGGTAATGGCGTTCCCCAAAATCTTGAACGACTCAGGTTCCAATCCACCATATTTTCGAGCCAGTTGCCAAAACGTCCCTCGCCGGTTGATCTGGGTTTCCAGTTGATGGTTTTATTTAACTCCACCATTCTGTCCTTCATCGCTGTTGTTTTAATGAACCAGGCATCCAGCGGGTAATAAAGAATGGGCTTATCGGTTCTCCAGCAATGAGGATAATTATGTTCGTATTTCTCTACTTTAAAGGCCCGGTTTTCTTTTTTTAATTTGACAGCGATATCAACATTCACATCCGCATAATCTTTTTCGTCCTTATAATTTTTTACATAACGGTTGCTGAATTCACCCAACCCTTCTACAAATTTTCCCTGCCTGTCCACCATGGTCAATATCCCGATTCCATATTTCTTCCCGATCCTGAAGTCATCGGCGCCAAAGGCAGGTGCCGTATGAACGATACCCGTGCCATCTTCCGTGGTAACAAAGTCACCCACCAACACCCTGAACGGTTTTGCGCCGGGACTAATTTCTTCAATTACTTTTAATGAATTGGCTTCGAATGGAAGCAATTGCCCGTATTCACATCCTTCGATCGCGGCGCCTTTGAATTCAGCAAGTATTTTCCAGGGAAGGATCTTAACCTTATCATGATAATTTTCAAAATCACCATCTTTTCCTTCTTCTTTGAAATACCTGCCCAGCAAGGCTTTGGCAAGAATGACATGGATGGGTAAATGGGTATAAGGGTTGAAAGTTTTGAGCAGTACATAATCAATATTTGCTCCGACAGTTAACCCGAGATTAGAAGGAAGCGTCCAGGGCGTTGTCGTCCAGGCGAGGAAAAACGGTCCTGAGTCCGGAGTCGGGATTCCGGAGTCAGTTGCATTAAACAGAAATTCGCTTTTTGAATTCCTGATCACTTTAAACATCGCTACGCAACTGGTATCCTTTACATCTTTATAAGTACCCGGCTGGTTCAGCTCATGTGAACTCAACCCGGTTCCTGCTGCCGGAGAATAGGGCTGGATGCTCACACTTTCATAGAGTAATCCCTTTTTGTACAATTCGCCAAGCAACCACCAGACCGTTTCGATGTATTCATTCTTGTACGTAATATAGGGATCATCGAGGTCGACCCAGTAACCCATCTTACGGGTAATTTCATCCCATTTGTCCTTATACCTTAATACCGCTTCGCGGCATTTTTGGTTATACTCTTCAACGGAAATTTTTTTACCGATATCTTCTTTGGTGATGCCGAGCTCTTTTTCCACCCCGAGTTCGATCGGAAGACCATGGGTGTCCCATCCCCCTTTTCTCTTTACCTGGAATCCTTTCATGGTCTTATAGCGGCATACGAGGTCCTTCAACGTTCTTGAAATGACATGGTGAATGCCGGGCATACCATTGGCGCTGGGCGGGCCTTCGTAAAAAACAAAAGGCGTAGCTCCTTCCCGTATAGAAACGCTTTTTTCAAAGGCTTTTTTTTCTGTCCATGAAGCCAGCATTTCCTGTTCAAAAGCGGGGAGATTCAATCCTGAAAATTCTTTGTATTTATCAACCATATTATATCTTATTCAGCCCGATTTTTGGTCGGCAAAGCTACGAAAAGCAGAGATGGAATGAGAATAAAAAACCGCCCCGGTTCCGGCGCGGTTAAACTACGTTTCAATCAAAATATCAGAATGAATTGCTGTTGTTGGGCTGGTAAGTATACCGGAACGTATAGATCAGCCTTAAAGGAACAGGCCCCGCAAAGGGTTCATAGTTCACAGCAAGCAACTCCATTTTAGCATAATGACCATCTGCTGTACGGAAAATAAAAGTCTTTCCGGCTTTGGGAACAAAAGAATGGGAAGCAGGGTTATAATCATACCAGCTGCCGTCTTTTATGGCTCTTTGCGATGAAGAAGTATCGTACGCATAACCCGAAGCTGGTGCTGCTATCACATTATCATAGATCGCATCCTGAAGAATGGCGCCGCCATTACCGGGGCCGCTTGCATTGCTGTTGACCAGGAAAGTAGTCCGGCGCATGCCAAAATCCCATTTTGTGCTGGCAGAATCCGAATTGGCAATTACAGTTGTATCCCTGAAACTGAAAAAGGTAAATGATGATGAAGAACTGAAGTTTACAGTGATACTTTTTGTTTTTACTGTTGTAGGTAAAGGAGTTACCGTTGTTTTGTCTTTGCTGCAGGCTGCAAAAGCTAACGTAATGGCTACCGCTGCATAAATAATTCTGTTTTTCATTGTTTCTGTATTTTATGTTTTTTTTGACTGTTTACTACCGAGTAATTGAGATTGATAAAGAATAAACGGCCGGCAATATTGCTGAGCCTTGCCGGATTGGTATAGTTAAAAAGATTTTCAACCCCTGCCTGGATATGAAAGCCATTGGAGAAACTTTTTGTTGCTGACAAATTCATCATCCAGAAACCGCTTACCATTTCTGCGGGATCATCAGCTATATTATTTCCATTCAGATCGGTGAAGCCGAATTTGCCCCTGTATATAGTTCTTGCATACACATTCCAGCCTTTCTTATCATTATCATATTGCAATTTGAAATTAGCGGTGTGCCTGGAACGGTTAAAGAGCCCGAAATAATCAGCACGTTTTACCAGTGAAGTGGCATACGTATTCAGATCCCTTTTGTATAATCTATTTTCTTCTATTTGCTTTACTACCTGTTTGTCCCTGGCATCTAAAAACTGGTACCCGGCAGAAACCAGGATATTTTTTATCACCCTGTATTTAATATCCGCTTCAGCTCCCTGCGTATAAACCTTGCCGATATTGTGATAACTGAAAATGGATTGCCCGTTACTTCTGCCGAACGGCAATGAAAAATTTTCAATCAGGTTCTGTATATCGTTACGGAATAAACCCGTTTCAATATTCCATTTACCGCTATTGAATTTTGCACCGATGTGGGAACCAAAAGAAGTTTCCGGTTTCAGGTCAGGATTATTTATATATGGGTAGATGTTGGCACCGGGCTGCAGCAGACCTTGTTGCAGCAATTGCTGTAACCGGGCAGATAATTCTTTTGCCCCGATCAGGGAATAACCGATCTGTGAATTATAAAAACTCAGGTACAGGTGACGGAAATCCGGTGCTTTAAAACCCCAGCCTGAAGAAGCCGTAAACTTCCATTTTGCAGCGGGTTTAAAAGCCACTGCTATTCTCGGACTTACTTTAGCGGCAAAATCATTTCGTTTATCAATACGTCCGCCCGCAATGAAAGTGAATTTATCATGCAGCAGGTTCCATTCTTTCTGGGTAAATGCATAAAAAGTGGTCAGGTTCCTTTTGCCGGCGTACCGGCTGGCATCAATCATTTCGAAGTATGTTCCGGCTCCGGCCACATAGTTATTGGTTTTATGCCTGCTTTCAAATTGTATTTCTGGTTTCAGAATAGATTGATTGAAACTGGTTTCATCAAACCTTGTTGTGGTTTTATCAAGGTTTACAAATGAATGGTTCTGGTAATGATCATAGAAAGTTCTCAAATAGAATTTCTTTTCTGCCTTTACCTGCCAACGGAGCTGTAAAAATCCGGATTGATCTTTTTCTGCAGTATATCCTTTGGCGACAGCAGGCTGATTTTGCCAAAGTATCTGGTAATCGTTGTTTTGCCTGGAATCAAATTGCCTTACCGAAGCCAGTAACTGTATCTTATTCGAAAAATCATGTGTGATCTTCAATTGCCCGTTCCATTCCCTGAAGGGATCAACGGTCTTACCATAAATCGTTTTATCGAGGTCATACCCGGAAGATGAATACCGGTTAATAAAAAACTGCACCCCGGTTTTATACATTTTGTTTCCATAAGACAATCCTGTGCCCCAGGTTTTATTTGAAGCATGATGTAATTGTAAAGCGATATTTTCTTTCTGGGGTGGCCATGTGATTATATTAATGACCCCTGCCATGGCTTCGCTGCCATATAAAGAAGAAGAAGGGCCTTTTACAATTTCCACCTGTTTAATATTACCGGTTGCTAACCTGCCCAGTTTCAGAATGCCTCCGTTTCGTCCTATTAATGGTTCTCCATCTAATAATATTAATGTATAGGCCGGGTCAAGTCCCAGCATCTGCACGCCCTGTCCAAACGGGTTGGGATAACCATTCAATGCTGATCCCAATGAACTGTTAACAACGACAAGGCCCGTTTGTTCCTGCAAAATATCCTGCAACCGGAGAGAACCGGTTTGAAGGATGGTTTTTTGAGAAATCAACTGAACCGGGACGGCAACATTTCCCATTTTTCTTTCGCTGCGGTTGGCGGTGACAACAATTTCTGAAAGCTGACGCTCCTTATTAAAATTGCTGTCAGGGATATAACCTGAACCTGGTTGTGCCTGTATTTGTAATGAAAATATCAGAACAGAAATGGCCGGTATTATTTTCTTTTTCATATCCGGCACAAAGGTTCTGCACAGTTATGTCATATTCATCACAGTTATGTCATGAAATAAATCCCAAAAATTGTTTGACAAAAAAATGACAGCAAAAAAATCAGAATCAATTCATGAACTGATTAAAGTCATCTGATAATTTATTTTGACCTGGCAAAAAGATAATCTTTAATCAACTTCTTGTCTGTTTCAGAAGTAATCCTTGCCCTGCCCAGCATTCCGGGTAATATTTTTCCCCATTCGTGAATCCCGTATGCACCAGGCTTTGGAAGATAATGACAACCGGCGCAGTTAAATTTATACAGTTTAAATCCCTTTTGCGCATCTGCCAAATTGATTCCGGGAACTTTTTGCTGCATCATGGTCATGTTAGTTTCGGTTGGCCGAAGGGGTGATACTGTTGCACAACTGATCAGCACAACACTGATTATAATTATTAATATTTTTTTCATAGATGCTATAATGATATTCCTATTAATATTCTTGCTTCGGCTTTCTCCAGGTCATCCAGCACCTTATTGAAAGGAGCACTTGTAGTCTTGTGTATGTTGCCCCACTGAGGCAAAAAATTTGCAATCGCAAACCACCTTCCTGCCCGGTAAGAAAAAGTGGGGCCGCCAAACATCACTGAATGTTCCCATCCATTTCCCTTTGCAATCCCGTTATGATTGATTATTTCAAAACCCAGCCCTGCCGCTTTCCCGATATGATACATATAGGCAAGGTCAAATTCCACGGGCATTTCCCATTCGTCTGATTTTATTCTTCCATTCACCCACTCAAATTCTTTTTCATATTCAAGAACCGCATTGCAAGCGAAAAGACTCCTGCCAACTACTTTATCAAAGATAAGTTTAGCCTCCAGTTCCAGTTCATCGCCTCCTTTGATGCCCCATTCTCCATAAAGGGCAAACCCGATTTGGTTAGCTACCGGGTCGGCCAGTTTCCATTTCCATTCATTGCTAAAACCTATTTCATTGGAAACGGCGGTGCCATCATTTCCTTCACTGAATCTTTTTTGAAACCGGTTAAAATAAAAAGCGGTCTGCCAGTTTTTTCCCAGGCCGAATTCTATTTCCATTCGCTGGTCCTGCGCATGGAAAAACTGGTCTTTATGTCCCATACGGGAAGTATGCCAGAATTCAATATCAATTGCGCCTTTGGGCAGCACATTGCCTGTATAAGTTCTTGCGAAAAAGCGGTCCTGTGATTGAGCTACCAAAGACACAGACGCAAAAACCAGCGTTATAAAAATTTTTCTCATTTATTCTGTTTCAGATTGCTGCAAATGTCTTCCAGTAGCATTAATTTGTCTTACGGAAACGGGAATTCAGTTTGCGTAATTGGTAAATAACAACCGGCATCAGAATACACCATCCGGGAGATTTCATCCGTATTACTGTAATTTCACCAAAAATTTATTACATGAGAACCTGTCTTTTTTTAGTTTTAATGGTCATTTCCTTTACCGGCCTGTCCCAGGACAAAACAGAAGATCATATTAAGATTTATGATAACCGAACCAAACAACTTATCACGTTGGATAAAATGATTGATGATTGTGCCGGCGCAAATGTATTGTTTTTCGGTGAGGAACATAACGACAGTGCAGGTCATTACATGGAAGCAGAGATCTTCAAAGCACTTCACCGGAGATTCGGCGATAACACTGCATTAAGCCTGGAAATGTTTGAAACAGACAATCAAATTGCTTTAAATGATTATCTCGCCGGCTTCATTCCTGAAGACCGGTTTTCAAAGGATGTCCGGTTATGGAGCAATTATAAGGATTACCGCCCGATGATCGAATATGCCAAAAAAAACCGATTGCATGTTATCGCTGCAAATCCACCCCGCCGTTATGTAAGCATGGTGAGCCGGAGGGGAATGAAATCGCTGGACAGTTTATCAAAAGATTCAAAAAAATTTCTTCCTCCCCTGCCGTATGATACACTGACCGGGCGTTACCGGGAAAAATTCATGGAAACCATGAAAGAGAGCCCGGGCGGAGGCAGCCCGAATATTTATTACAGCCAGAGCCTCTGGGATGCAGGCATGAGTTATAGTATTTATAAGTTCTGGAAGAAGAACAAACACAAAAAAATATTTCATTGTGTCGGCCGCTTTCATTGTGATGAAAAGCTCGGTACGCTGGCGCAATTGCAAAAAAGAAAACCGGGATTAAAGATCCTCAACATCAGTAGCTTCAGTGATGCGTCATTCAGTAATCCGGATTGGGGAAAATTCAGCCACCTGGGGGATTATGTTATTATGACCGATCCGGGGTTGAAGAAAACGTTTTGAAATAAGAAATAAAAAATAAAGAATAAGAAATAAGAAAGTGAAGTTAAAAAGGGAAAAGTATGAAGGAAAAAAGTGATTCGAAATTTCATGGCCGTCTCCGACAACTTTTTTATTTCGTATTTTTCATTTCTTATTCTTTATTTCATTCCGGGTTATTTACCCACCTAATCCGTATACCGGTGCCCCGCATTGATCCAATTGGTGATCACCAGTTTTTCTGCTGCTGTTAACAATGGCTGGGGACTTTTAGGCATCTGTGTCATTGTATAGGTTACTGCAGCCTGGTTGATCTGGCTCCATTTGGAAACAATATTGCAGTCGTTATCAAAATTATAACCCGCTGCATTGCCCCCGTTCATATGACAACCTGTACCATTGCAACGGGTACTGATCAGGTTTCTTACATTGGTAAATAAGGGACCCATCGGCACATTGCCTACAGTTGCAGCAGCGGTTTTAGTACAACCATTAACATCTTTTACCCCCACCGTATAATTCCCGGCCGTTAATGAGGAGAATACATTGCTTGCCTGGTATGCCCCGCCGTTGATATTATAGGTAAAGCCGGTGGAACCCGTTGCGGTCACCGTGATCTTCCCGGTTGCAGGAGTAACGCAAGGTGTATAATTTACAATCGCTGTAGTGATAACAATATTGATCGTCGCGCAGGGATTAGAAGTTACCAGTGTAATCTGTGCAGAGCCCAGACATCCTGCCGAACTTTTTGCAGTCACGGTATAAGTGCCTGCTGCTAACCCGGTAAATGTTCCTGATGCCTGGTAAGCGCCTCCATTCAGGCTATAAGTAAAACCGGTGCCACCGGTAGCGGTTGCCGTGATAGATCCGTTGGACTGGCCGGGTGAAGGATCTGTTTTGGTGAGTGTAACGGTGATGGTTACCCCCGTACAGGGATTGGTGGAGCCCAACGCGACAGTCGCCGTACCCAGACATCCGTTGGAATTTTTTGCCGTGACGGTATAATTTCCTGCTGCAAGACCGGTAAATGTACCTGAACTTTGAAAAGGTCCGCCATTCAGGCTATAGGTAAAACCGGTTCCGCCGGTTGCCGTTGCCGTGATACTTCCGCTTGACTGGCCGGTTGTTGGATTTACCTGCGTGGTAGTGACAACAACTGTAACTCCGGCACAGGGATCGTTCACACCGATCGTCACCTGCGTAATACCCACGCATCCGTTTGATGTTTTGGCAGCCACCGAATAATTGCCGGGAGCCAGGCCTGTAAAAACATTGGAACTTTGAAAGTTGCCTCCATTAATATTGTATGTAAACCCGGTGCCACCGGTTGCAGTCACAGTAATGGACCCGTTATTTTGCCCTGGCGAAGCATTTGTTTTTGCAGCGGTAACTATAATGTTGACACCGCTGCAGGGATCAAATACATTGATAGAAGCCTGCGCCGTATCGGTACATCCCCATGAATTTTTTGCCACCACATTATAATTTTGAAAAGGCTGCAGCCCTGAAAAAAATCCACTATCCTGGAAGGGAGCTCCGTTCAGGCTGTATTGAAACCCGGATCCTCCCGTTGCTGTTGCCCTGATCGTTCCGTTATTCTGGTTGGGTGATGCATCGGTCTGGGTCAGGTTGATCAGGATGGGGTCTGTTTTGCAACGATCACCCACAAACTCATGCCGGCAGGAATTTAACGATTGAAAAACCAGCACCCCGGCAATCAATGAAAATAACACAATTATTTTTTTCATAAGTTTTAATTATATGAATGATAAATTATGCCCGGCAATTTGATCTTCACCGTGTACATCATCAATAAAAAAAAATTTTATTTATTCACTTTTTTCTTTTTGATCTGGAACACTCTTGACAGGTTGAAGCCAAAGCGTATTTCTCCTTTGCTCCAGTTACTGGTTGTCTCGGTGATGAATGCCCTTTCATTCATTCCGGTTGAATTGGAAAAATGCAACTGGAAGACGTGGCCACCGGTCTCAATATCAAATCCCAGGGACAACGGGTTATAATAACCACTGTCAGGCATACCTCTTATGATATGTGAATAATCCCAGGTAATGGCAATTCTTTTCGACAACTTGAGCCGGCCACCTATACCCAATGCATAGATATTATTGGGATTGATCTCCAATGGCACCAGGTTCTTATGAACCATGGTGGGCGACAACTGCAATGAAAATTTCTCACTGAATTTTCTACCGATAATCGCTTCAAAATAATAAGCAAGACGGGAGGTAAAAAAGTTCTTTCGGGAATGATCGGCCCAGGATGTTCCATCCATTGTAATACCGGATACCAATGCAAAAGTTACGGGTGAACTCCATGAACCTTTGGATTGCCGGATAGGCGCATATTTAATATATGCATCCAGTTCTTTTTTATAGGTGCTTCTTCCCACACCGACCATGAGATTCTGAAAAATGCCAAAATCAAAACCCATCCGCATACTGGCCTGGTCGAGGCCAAAAAAATTCTTATACCCCTGGTTCAACTGGCCAAAACGGTGGAGTATCCTGAAATCCATAGTACCGGGTCGCAAAAATTCCATCGAGTGCCCGTTGATCACCCTTGGTGACTTGAAGGCATTCTTGATAATCTCTTTTTTGGTTTTATCATCACCGAGCAGTTTCAGCAAATCCTGGTCCTGGGCAAATACCTGTTTATTTAAAAACAAAATCCCTGTCAACAGGACCGATTTAAATAATAGTTTTTTCATAATAATTTGTATTAGCAATTAATTCTTTAAAGGCTCCAATGAACAGGACACCGTTACTTTGGCTGTTTTGGAAACTTTGTCGGCGACCAGCCCCGGTATTGAAATATTATAATCGGAAAGTTTGACACTGAAATCAGCAGATGCATTTATCTTACCATTCTGAATAATGATTTTTCCCTCGGTATCCAGGTCCTCTGATTCGCCATGCATGGTCAGTTTTCCTTTCACTTTTACGGTATAGGTCCCGTCCTTTGCGTAATTGATATCATCATTATCCTTTATCTCCCCTTTGAATTCTGCTTTGGGAAATTTTTCACTCTCGAGGTAGTTTTCATTAAAATGCTCCTCCATCAGGGCCCGTTCAAATTCAAACCCTTTTATTAATGCAACAAACTGCAGGAGGCCGGATTTTGTATCCATGACGCAGGTTACGGTCCTGTTGACCGCTTCCACCCTTTCGGGAGAGGATGCAGAAGTGGCATCAAAATTTATTTTGCCATTCTTTGTATAAAATTTCTGTCCGGATCCATTGATTGTAAAAAACGTTGATACTACTGCCAGAAAAAAGATCTTCATGTTTGAGTTTTTATTTGTTAATGAATTAATTTTTGGAATCAACCACGCTGCGCACCAATATTACATCTGATCCCAGCAATTCATCTTCATTGAAGCCGGAGCAAATGCCTTTTACAGCTATCCTGCTTCCTTTTTTTACAAGGGAAGCCTCCCGGCCGTGAACACTGTCAATGCTGCACCTGACACCCGAAAGGGAGGCCGTATCTCCCAATGCCAGCGAGTAAAATCCCTTCTCATCTTTTACGATATCCTTCACCATACCTTCCACCCGGATTACTTTGTCCCAGTATTTTTTATTGGCCGCTTGTTCATTGGCTTCAAAATCCCTGATCAGCTCCGTGGCTCCCAATGAATAGTCTGCTTTCAGAGCAGCCGTATCCTTATGCGTACGGGTATATTCCTTATAGATGTAAATGGCTGCTGCTGCAATGATCACGGCCAGGGACAACAAAACATAGCGTATGATTTTTTTTCTTTTCATTTCTGTTGTTTTACTATTAATTATTCAGCAAGCCGCTATCGATCCATTTCCTGACAGCCAGTATCCGGCAGCTGGTCAGTTTGGATGATCCCTGCGGCATGGGGACATAACCAGCCGAATGGCTGATGCTCCCGTATAATTTTCCGCTCTGGGCCATTGCTTTATCTGCCACATAGGTACCCAGGAGTATCCCTCCTGACGGGAAGGCACCGGTGTGGCAATTGTAGCAGTATTGGCGGAGCACAGGTACCACATGCTGCGAATAAGAAATATTCGTGATGGTATCGGTACAGGGGGCATTGATATTTCCATACAACAGATCTTCTTTGTCGTTATAACAGGAGCTGATAAAAATGACGGTCAGAATTGTTATTGCCCCAAAAACTGTTTTATTCATGTTCTGAGTTTTTATATTAGTTGTTTAGCGAACCGGCGTTGATCCATTTCTGGATCTGCCTTATTTCGCAATCGGAAAGTTTGACCCCGTTCTTTGGCATAGGAGAATACCCGAATTGCTGCGCAACGGAACCATAGAGTTTACCGTTCAGTGCAACCAGTCTTACTGCGTTATACACAGACAGGTCAATATTCCCGCTCAGGTTGGATGGATTGTGACAACCAACACATTTAGTATTGATGATTGGTTTAACGGCCCCGCTATACGTAAATACAGTTGTATCACATTGACCAATACAATTATTGTTCCGGGCGCCCTGGTTGATCCATTTTTCAATCAGCGCTTTTTGTGAAACCGTTAATGCTGCCCTGGGTGGCGGTGGCATTCTTTCGTCACCGGATTTATTGAGCATTTTATATAATTTACTGTTGGAAGCGTTACCGGCAACCACGTACCTCATAATATTGGAATAGGTTGTCAGGTTGACGCCATCTGCATGGGAGATATTATCATGACAACTGCTCATGGTGCAGTTGGATGATATAATGGGCATGATATCATTTATGAAATATGCCGTATCGGGGCTGCAGGCAGATGTTGGCGGAGGATTTCCGTCGCTGCCCGGGGGCGGAGTAAACAATTCATGGCGGCATGCATTAAATAAAATAAACAATATGGCACATCCGATGATGGTTGTAAAAGCAAATTTTTTTTTCATATTGGCTGATTGATAACCCGGCTGGAAAAATTCCGGCCGGCATTACTTGACTATTAGTGTCCGCGAAACGAGTTTTGTAACCTGGGATCACTGCACCGTTAAATGAGGAACGGGAAGTGAAATCATGGAAGCGCTGACCTGTTGAGTCAGATTATACCTGCCGGGGAAGCTGCAGGACCAGGAGAACATGTTTGGAGGATGTACCTTCCTGAAACCGGTCGATATATTTCCGGTTAAGCAAGCCATTGAAACCGGTAACCGGTATTTCTTTTACCATGGGAGAAAAAGCAACCATGAAAGTATTGTGGCCTGTATTGTGACAGGGGAGTTTATTGTCGAAATCATCATCTGCTTTGGTGCCATCATCGCCTGCATAATGCATAACGATAAATTCAAAAAAATTCAGATCCGGGTTAATCCGGCTATGCTGGAAAAAATGACTAACCAGTTGGGGAAATTTGAGCAATTGCCCCATTTCTGTATTGCCTGCAAAATGAATACTGATCAGGAATATGGCGAGGTTCTTGCGCATGATAAAAAAATGTCCAAATATTATGCCATGCGGTATGTAACGAAGTTACGTATTTATTATTGCAAATAAACATGTACTAAGCTTATGAAACTTGATCTGGAACAAGTTGTGGCTATTACAAACGGGAATCAGAAATAAAAAAGTAAAGTTGAAAGGGATAATGTAAGAAGTGAAGAATTACTGTATTGAAATTTTTTGAAATTGTTGTATCAACCGGAGCCCAACCTCGTCATTTTTAATTATTGATTTCTTATTTTTTATTTTATTATCCCTCCGGGCTAAGCTCTCAACAAAAGCTCACAGGGCTTTAGTCCCGTATGCTTTTTAAATGCTGTGGAAAAATGCGAGATCGATGAATAACCGAGCAATATGGATACTTCTGTTACACTCAGTCCTTTTTCATAAAGCAGGTATTAGGCATGCTCCATCCGCTGGCTTTGATAAAAATCAAAAATAGTGGTACCAAACATCTCTTTAAATCCTTT
>CAZQGZ010000061.1:0-17662 GCA_964592935.1 uncultured Chitinophaga sp.
CAACGGATGTGCTTGCTTCCATGGAATCTTTGCTGGCCAAAGATGATTTTACGGGCTTGAAAAAACTCATTGAGGACAATAAAATAAAATGCGCCATCAGTGGTACCTGCAACTGGACAGATATCCGCCAGTTCAACCTGATGTTCTCCACTGAATTCGGATCAACCGCAACAACCGGTGAAGAGGATAATAAAGTTTACTTAAGACCCGAAACGGCACAGGGTATTTTCGTCAATTTCCTGAATGTACAGAAAACAGGAAGGATGAAAATCCCTTTCGGCATTGCACAGATCGGTAAGGCATTCCGCAATGAAATTGTTGCCCGGCAATTCATTTTCCGCATGCGGGAATTTGAACAAATGGAAATGCAGTTCTTCATCCGGCCCGGCACACAAAAGGAATGGTATGAATTCTGGAAGGAAGAAAGACTGAAATGGCATTTGGGTTTGGGTATCCCGGAAGATCAATATCGCTATCATGACCATGTCAAACTCGCCCACTATGCCGATGCGGCCTGCGATATCGAATTCAATTTCCCGTTCGGATTCAAAGAAGTCGAAGGAATTCACAGTCGTACCGATTTCGATTTAAGACAACACCAGGAATACAGCAAAAAGAAAATGCAGTATTTCGACAATGATATTGACCCGGCTACCGGGAAACCATTCGGGAATTATATTCCTTACGTTATTGAAACATCCATTGGTCTCGACCGGATGTTCCTCCTGCTGATGAGCCATGCATATACCGAAGAAGATCTCAGCACAGCCGAAAGGCAGGACAGCCGGGTGGTGTTGAAATTCCCCAACAAATTGGCTCCTGTCAAACTGGCCATATTACCCCTGGTGAAAAAAGACGGTCTGCCCGAAATTGCCCGGACGATCATGGATGATTGCAAATCTTCTTTCCGTTGTTTTTATGAAGAAAAAGATACTATTGGCAAACGTTACCGCCGGATGGACGCGATCGGAACACCTTTCTGTGTAACAGTTGACCAGCAAACCAAAGAAGATAATACGGTTACCATCCGGCACCGGGATTCGATGCTACAGGAGAGAATTCTCATGGGTAAAGTAAAAGAGGTTGTTTATTCTGCCATTAACTAATAATTACAGCCCTGCTTATTTTTTCCCTTTGAGCTCCGGTATTGAAATGGTATAAGCAGTCTCATATTTTACTTCTGTCATATTAAATGAACTTTGTACGGTACCGATATTGGGCAGCTTGGCCAGCTTGTTCACGATAAAACCCTGGTATTCGTTCATATCCTTGACCACTATTTTCAAAAGATAATCGTAAAGGCCGGTCATGTGATAACATTCCATTACCTCATCAAACTTTACAATATCTTTTTCAAATGCTTTCAGCATCAGGTGAGCGTGTTCTTTTAATTGAACATTGGTAAATGCTACCAGGCTTTTGTCAATTTTATTTCTGTCCAATACTGCAACATATCGCTGGATAAATCCTTCCTCTTTCAGCCATTTGATTCTTTCATAAACAGGCGTAACCGTTTTACCCAGTTTATCAGCTATTTCTTTGTTGGTTAAGCGGGCATCATGCTGCAGCAATTGCAGGATACGGATATCGGTTTGATCAAGCCGGATCATAAAAGAAAAATTTTCTGTAAAAATGAAGTTATTAAGCCGGGTTTAGAATTAAAAACTTAATTATATATCAAAAATAGATTTATTTTCTTTAATATTTGAAATCAAAAGAAATATCGTCTATAATAATGAGATTTGCTTTCTAAAAAATAAAAACATGGATTACTCCCGTTTTTCTCCTGAAACCCTGATGCTCGGTTATGGTTATAAACCGGAGCTGAGCGAAGGTGCTGTAAAATGCCCCATATTCCAGACATCCACTTTTGTTTTTCAGAATGCTGAAGAGGGGAAAGCTTTTTTTGAAATGGCCCATGGCAAACCCGGACATGAAGGTGAGGAGTTGGGCCTGATCTATAGCCGTATTAATAATCCGGATATGGAGATCCTGGAAGAAAGGCTGAAACTTTGGGATGGTGGTGAAAGTGCCGCCGCTTTTTCCAGCGGTATGAGTGCGATTGCCACTACGTTGCTTACATTCCTCAGTCCCGGCGATGTATTATTATACAGCAATCCTGTTTATGGAGGTACGCATAAATTCATTCTTCATATTCTTACCCATTTCGGCATTAATGTGATTGGATTCAGGGCTGGACAAAATTTAAAAGATGTTGAAAAACTGCTGACCGAAAACGGTCATGCAAAAAAATTAAAAATGATTTATATGGAAACACCGGCTAATCCCACCAATGATCTTATTGATATTGAGATGTGCAGCGCTATTGCTGAAAATTATTCCGCACCCGGTAAAAAAGTGCTGGTGACAGTGGATAATACCTACATGGGCCCGTTGTGGCAGCATCCGCTGAAGCATGGAGCAGACCTTGTGTTGTATTCAGCCACTAAATATATCGGCGGCCATAGCGATGTGATTGCCGGAGCAGCCGTTGGTTCAAAAGAACTGATCGGGGAAATAAAAAAGACAAGAACATTTTTTGGAACTATGATCGACCCGCACACCAGCTGGTTGCTGATGAGAAGCCTGGAAACTTTAAAACTCAGGATGGAGGCCGCTGCCGCCAATGCAGAAAAAGTTGCAGCTTATTTATCCCATCATCCCAAAGTGGAAAAAGTTTATTACCTGGGATATACCCCGAAAAATAACCCGGAACAGGCAGCTATTCATAAAAAACAATACCTGAGCAACGGAGCCATGCTGAGTTTTGACCTGGCAGGTGGCGAAAATGATGCTTTTACTTTTTTGAATAACCTGAAGCTTATCAAACTGGCTGTTAGTCTTGGCGGAACAGAAAGTCTTGCCGAGCATCCGGCCAGTATGACTCATTCTGATGTGCCATATGAAGAAAAACAGGAGTTACATATTACTGATAAAATGGTGCGGCTGAGTATTGGTGTGGAGAACTATAATGATATTATCTGGGATATTGATCAGGCCTTGGAAAAAGTTAAAGTACCAGAGCCCGAAGTAGTCCATAGTTTTTAGCTCACTTAAATGAATTTTATAAAGAGGGAAAAACTTTCCTGATATATTGCTATGACGGAATCGTTAACTTTTGGAATCCTGAGTTTCACCTCACTGTTTACACTTATTAATCCGCTGGGAACCATGCCGGTTTTTATGGCAATGACAGCAAACCTGTCTTTACCGGCCAGGAACACCACAGCAAAAAAGGCTTCTATAATCTCTTTTATTACTATTGTTGCCTTTGCCTTTACCGGGCAACTCCTGTTTCAATTTTTTGGGATATCGGCAAACAGTTTCCGGGTTGTTGGGGGAGTTATTTTTTTTATGATGGGGATGGATATGCTCCGGGCAAGACTTGATCAGGTTAAGATTAAAGATGAAGAAGTAAAAAATTATGTAACAGATATATCCATTACGCCCCTGGCCATCCCCATGATATGCGGTCCGGGAGCAATTACGAATATCATTGTATTAATGGAGGATGCCGATTCTGTCAGTAAAAAAGCCGTGTTGATCGGGGTGGTAGCCCTGATCATGATGTTAACCTATGTCATATTATTTAGTTCTTCGAAACTCTTTAAAGTGCTGGGACAAACCGGCATTAATGTTATGATGAGGATCATGGGTTTAATTGTTATGGTCATTGCTGTCGAGTTTTTCTTTAGCGGTATTGGTCCGATGTTGCAGAAAATATTCAGGGGCAATTAAAATATGCAGCTAAATCAACTTTCCGGGTGACTTTTGTCATGTCCCCGGACAGGGATTCATGTTACTTTCAACGCTGATTTTTAACACAAATACGTTGAAATGGAAACCAACACAAGTCCTTTGGTTGAAAAAAAACCAATTGCTCCACTTAAACATTCCTATTCCATCATGGATGGTAATGAAGCAGCCGCATATATCGCGTATAAAACCAGCGAGGTCTGTGCCATTTATCCCATCACACCCTCTTCCACCATGGGGGAATGGGCCGATGAATGGAGCAGCAATGATGTAAAAAATATTTACGGCGAGGTGCCGAAAGTGATCGAAATGCAAAGTGAGGCCGGTGCTGCCGGCGCCATTCACGGTGCCTTGCAGGGCGGGGCATTGGCATCCACTTTCACCTGTTCGCAGGGTCTGCTGCTGATGATCCCCAACATGTACAAGATCGCCGGCGAATTAACACCTGCCGTTTTTCATATTGCAGCCAGGGCCATCGCCACACATGCCTTATCCATTTTTGGTGATCACAGTGATGTGATGGCCACCCGGTCCACCGGCTTTGCCCAGTTGTTTGGCAGCAACCCGCAACAGGCCATGGATATGGCGATGATCGCAACCGCCGCCACGCTCAAAGCAAAAATTCCATTCCTGAATATTTTCGACGGCTTCCGCACCTCGCATGAATTGAACCAGCTATCCGTGATTCCTGATGATGTGATCCGTGAAATGATCGATGAACAGGCGGTAAATGAACATCGTCACCGGGCATTGAATCCTGAACATCCTTTTATCCGCGGTACCGCACAAAACCCCGATGTATTTTTTCAGAGCCGCGAAGCGTGCAACACGTATTACCGCCAGGTCCCTTCGATCGTGGAAGCTACCATGAAACAGTTTGAAAAATTAACCGGCCGTTCCTATAAACTTTTTGAATATTACGGACACCCGGAAGCAGAAAGGATCATCATCATCATGGGTTCCGGTTACGGACCGGTGCATGAAGTGACCAATTGGCTCAATGACCGGGGAGAAAAAGTGGGTTATCTTCTTGTTCATCTTTTCCGGCCATTCTCTGTTAAACATTTTATAGATGCCATACCCAATATGGTGCAGCAGATCGCCGTGCTGGATCGTTGCAAAGAACCGGGTGCCATCGGTGAACCCCTGTACATGGATGTTGTATCCGCTATGCATGCCGGTTGGAAATATGAAATGCCTAAAATATCCGGGGGACGTTACGGACTTGCTTCCAAAGAATTCAATGCCGGAATGGCCAAAGCCGTTTTTGATGAATTGAAAAAGACCCTTCCCAAAAATAATTTCACCATCGGGATCGATGATGATGTAACGCATACCAGTCTCGATTGGGACCAGGAATTTTCGCTCGAGAACCAGCACCTGTTCCGGGGTTTGTTTTTCGGCCTCGGTGCTGATGGAACCGTTAGCGCGAATAAAAACACGATCAAGATCGTCGGGGATGTTACGGATGAATATGTACAGGGATATTTTGTTTATGATTCTAAAAAATCAGGTTCACTTACCGTATCCCATTTACGGTTCAGTGAAAACCCGATCCGTTCCACTTACCTCGTCAATTCCGCCAATTTCATCGCCTGTCATCATTTCAATTACCTCGAAAAATATGATGTATTGAAAGATGCCGAAGAAGGGGCCACCTTCTTATTAAATGCTCCCTATCCCACGGAAGATGTTTGGGGTCATTTACCCAAAAAGATCCAGGAAGAGATCATACATAAGCAATTAAAATTTTATGTGGTCAATGCTTCCAAAGTAGCGAGGGAAACCGGCATGGGTTCAAGGATCAATGGAATTCTGCAAACCTGTTTTTTTGCGATTTCCAATGTCATGCCAAAAGAGGATGCTATACGCTCTATCAAAGATGCCATTAAAAAAACTTATGGACGCAAAGGAGAAGAAGTAGTACAGAAAAACTTCAAAGCAGTGGATATGACCCTGGAAAATCTTTTCCTGGTTGATTATTCAAATTATAAAATCGGGGAAAAAGAAATTGAATTACCCGTCAGCGCCGGGGCCCCTGATTTTGTACAGCATGTATTGGGGAAAATTATTTCCGGCGAAGGGGATAGTCTCCCGGTGAGCGCCTTCCCGGCTGACGGAACCTATCCTTCCGGCACCACGAAATGGGAAAAAAGAAATCTCGCCGAACAGGTCCCGGTCTGGGATCCACAACTCTGTTCTCAATGCGGTAAATGTTATTTTGTTTGCCCGCATGCTGCAATCAGGGTGAAAGTATATGACCGGGAATTTTTATCAGAAGCACCTGCTTTCTTTAAACATGTTGACCCCGTTGGGAAAGAATTCTTCAAAGATAAAGAAGCTTATACCTTACAGGTAGCCGTGGAAGATTGCACCGGTTGCAAGATTTGTACAGAAATATGCCCGATCGAAAGTAAGACTCAACCCGGTCACAAAGCCATTGATATGGAGGATGTATTGCCCATTAAAGAAAATGAAAAGAAAAACTGGGACTTCTTCCTTTCCTTGCCGGATATTGACCGGACAAGAGTGAACAAAGGAACCGTAAAAGGTTCACAATTATTGGAACCTCTGTTTGAATTCTCCGGTGCCTGCAGCGGTTGCGGTGAAACGCCTTATTTAAAATTACTCACGCAATTATTCGGCGACCGGATGATCACGGCCAATGCAACGGGATGTTCATCCATCTTCGGAGGTAATCTTCCTACCACACCCTGGACCACCAACAGCGAAGGACACGGCCCGGCATGGGCCAATTCCCTGTTTGAAGACAATGCAGAATTCGGATTGGGTCTGAAACTGGCCACCGACAAGAAAAGAGAAATGGCCATGCGTTTGTTGAAAGAATTAAGAGAAGAAGTGGGAACTGAACTGGCGGATTCTATTTTAGCCAATGCTGAAAATTCAGAAGCTGAGCTGATGTTACAGAGAAAAAATGTTAATGAACTCAAGAAAAGACTCCGTGACCTCCGGCGGGAAGATTCATTCCGCCTGTACCAGGTTGCCGATTTTCTCGAGAAGAAATCCATGTGGATCATCGGAGGCGATGGTTGGGCTTATGATATCGGCTTCAGCGGACTGGATCATGTTTTAAGCACCGGTGAGAATGTGAACATACTGGTGATGGATACCGAAGTGTACAGCAATACCGGCGGACAAAAATCAAAAGCTTCACCGATAGGAGCAAGTGCAAAATTTTCCATCAAGGGAAAAACCACCGGTAAAAAAGATCTCGCGATGCAGGCCATTGCACACGGAAGCGCCTACGTGGCACAGATAGCCATGGGTGCCAATGATGTGCATGCCCTCAAAACGATCCTCGAAGCGGAAGCATATCCGGGTCCGTCCATTATCATTGCATACAGTCACTGCATAGCACATGGTTATGATATGTGTCATGGCAATGAACAACAGAACCTGGCGGTGAAAACCGGTTACTGGCCTTTGTTCCGGTACAACCCGATGAAAGAAAAAGGCCAACGCTTTACCCTTGATTGCAAACCGCCATCCGTTGCGTTGAATGAATTCCTGTATCATGAGAACCGATTTTCAACCATCAAAAATAATTACCCGGAAAAAGCAGCGGAGTTCCTGACCATGGCCAATGAAGGTGTGCAAAGGAGATGGGAAACGATTGAAGCTTTGAAGGGATTATAAGATTATGCAGAAAAGGATCGTTCAGTTTATACTGGAACAAACATGTGCAACCATTTGTTGCGTGGATGAGCAGGGAAGACCCTGGTGTTTCAGTTGTTTCTATGCTTTTAACTCATCGGATGGATTGATTTATTTTAAATCTTCACCCGGTTCTCATCATGCTCACCTCCTGAAAATAAACCCGGTTATTGCGGGTACCATTTTACCTGTTAAACTCAGCAAATTACAGGTGAAAGGAATACAGTTTGACGGAGTGGTATTGGATGCTTCACACCCGTTCAACAAAAAAGCTTCCGTAAATTACTACAAGAAATATCCTGTCGCGCTGGCCATGCAGGGAGAGATCATGGTCATTCAGATCAATCATATCAAAATGACAGACAATACCGTGGGTTTCGGGACAAAGGTCACCTGGAACAGGTTCGAACAATTGGCCTGTAACCATCAATGATTTATATCATATTTATTGCTAACAGGGATCATGATGTCTTTTTTGTAAAAAAATTACTTTGAAAGTTATAATTATATGCAAAGCACTCTTTCTGAATTGTTTGTTTCAGAACACGATTTCATAATGGATGGGGGGGATATTATTGTCCGGCATGGTAACCTCTGGAGATCCGATCCTGCCGGGTATGAGCATTTAGTAAAACAAATGCTTGGTTTTTTCTCCGTCTATGCTGATCGGTTTCATCATTTCAAAGAAGAAGAGATCTTATTCCCGGCTATATCTGCTAAAAACGAAACAACAGGAGCCGGCATGGTACAGGAGTTAACGGAACATCATGAAGAATTCCGCATGCTGATGAAGCAGATCAGGGAAGCGCTGGATAAAAAAGAATTTGCTTCCGCGCAACAATTGCTTGAAAACTATATCCACCAGCTCAAAGATCATATTGCTGTGGAAAATGATGAGCTTTTCCCCATGGCGGATGAACTGTTCAGCAAAGATGAACTGGATAAGTTATACTATCAATGCATAGACAAAGACCGGGAATTGGGATCTGTTCAGAAAGAAGAGTTGGAAAGTCTTATTAAAAATTTAACCAGCCATGACACCGTTCAATGATATTCTTGCCCATTGCAATGAGATAGCTTTTGATCTGAATTTTAACAAAGCAAAAGAATGGAAAACGGCTGAGAAAAACCGGGCGCTTGTCGGCTTTCTCCCGATCTATTTTCCGAGGGAAATTGTTCATGCGGTCAATGGTCTTGCAGTAGGCCTGATGGGAGTAGGCGACCGGAAACAAATTATTAAAGGGGATGCCTATTATCAATCCTATATCTGCCATCTTCCCAGGGGAATCATTGAAATGGCGCTGGATAAAAGCCTCGATGCCTTTGATGGTTTTGTTTTTCCGGCTATCTGCGATTGCGTCAGGAATCTTTCCGGCATGTTCAAACTGGCGGAGAAAGGAAAGTTTCAACGCTATTTTGATTATCCACAGAATTTTGATTTATTGATCGGCGGTGTTTTTTACAAGCAGGAATTGCAGAAGATCATTGAAGATGTATACAAAGTGAACCAGGTGAAACTCACAACCGAAAACCTGAATCGTTCCATTCAACTTTTTAATACAAACAGGAAATTGATCGAAAAGATCTATTCCATCCGCCAGGAATATCCCTGGAGATTGTCTGCTGTAGAAACATATCTTATCATCCGAGCCGGACTGGCCATGCCGGTGGAAGAACATAACCGGATACTGGAAGAGGTTGTTGACACGATCAGCAATGAAAGGGGAGAGCCCATGGATAATATCCGCGTGGTGATCACCGGTTCATTCTGCGAACAACCACCTATTGGATTGATCAAATCCATTGAAATGGCCGGCTGTTATATTGTGGATGATGATTTCATGCAGGGATCCAGGTGGATCGAAGGTGATATTGACGCAACGACCAATGATCCGCTTGCGGCACTGACAAATGCTTATCTCACACAAAGCACTTTTGCTTCCGCCGTGTATGATGTGGGGAATCCCAAAGGAAAACGACTGGTTGACCTGGTTAAAAAAAGAAATGCCGACGGCGTGATCTTCAGCGCAGCCAGTTTCTGCGATCCGGCTCTGCTCGACCGGCCCGAATTACAAAAACACTGTGATGAAGCAGGTATCCCGCATATCAATTTTCAATACCATGAAAACACCGGTCAGTTTAAAGTGATCAAAGAACAGGCCGGAACATTTTCAGATTCGATCAAACTCTGGGCATAAAAAAAATTTATATGAGTATCGAAACAAAGGAAGTTGTCAAGGAAAAAAGCATGGTCATCCAAAAAGACATGCTTGCCAAACTTTTTCAGGAATTAAGTACTGCAAAAGAATCCGGAAAAAAAGTGGTGTACACATTTGTTCCGGGCAATCTGACCGAGCTGATCTTATCCTTTGATATGCTGCCGGTTTACCCGGAAATTAATGCCCTGCAATCCGGTATGAGGAAAAAATCGGGTTCCTATATCAAAGAAGCGGAGAAACTAGGATTCAGTGAAGATGTCTGCACCTATGTAAAGTGCGATATCGGTATGATGCTGAATGGCAATATCGGCCCCACCGGGGAAAAACTTCCTCCGCCTGATCTGCTGCTATTGAGTTATACCGGTTGCTTCACGTTCATGAAATGGTTTGAGAACCTCGAACGATTATATCCCGGTGTGCCGGTGGCCATGCTGCACACGCCTTACCAGGAAGATGGACATATAACACCCGACCAGGTGGAATACATGGTGAAGCAACTGGAAGAAGAGGTGATCCCGAAAATGGAAAAAGTGTCGGGAAAGAAATTTGATAAAGAGCGTTTGTCGAAGATGATGGTGAATTCCGCAAAGGCAGAAGATCTTCTGGTGAAGATCCTGGAAAGCGCCAAACACAAACCATCTCCGATCGATGCATATTTCGCCGGTGTGTATTATATCGGTCCCATATTTACCGCATTCCGGGGAACCGAAGAAGCGGTTGAATATTATACCGAGTTATATAAGGAAGTGAAAGAACGAATACGATTGGGATTGGGCCCCATAACACCGGAGGGTGAATTGAAAGAAGAAAAATTCCGGCTGGTGGTGGAAGGCCCGCCCAACTGGACCAACTTCCGGGAATTCTGGAAAATATTTTATGATGCCGGCGCCGTGATCGTGGCATCATCCTATACCAAAGTGGGTGGGGTGTATGATCTCGGATTTCGTCATGATCCCAAACAGCCGCTGGAAAGCCTGGCCAAATACTGCATGGGCTGTTATACCAACATGAACCTGCCGCAGCGGGTGAATTTGCTGGCTGATTATGTGCGGGAATATGATGCGGACGGGTTCCTGATCAATTCCATTAAAAGCTGTAATTCATTTTCGGCAGGGCAACTGATGATCATGCGGGAAATAGAACAGCGCATGGAGGTCCCCGTTGGTTTTATCGAAAGCGATCTTGTGGATCCGAGATATTTTTCCTATGCCAACATCAAGAACCGGCTCGAATCTTATTTCCAGATGCTGGAACAAAGAAAAATTATTATATCACAGGAAACAGAAAAGATCTATTAAACATCATTATTCCATGAATAAATATTATCTCGGCGTTGACCTCGGATCCACCACTTCCAAAGCGGTGATCATAAATGAACAGGATGAGATCATCGGGCGTGGCATTACCAATACCAGGGCCAATTATTCCGTGGCGGCCGATATTGCCAGGGATGAGGCGATCTATAATGCCCGTTTCTCCGTATTGAAGAAAAAACTGGAAGGAGAAATGAAGGCAAACCCGAACTATAAAAAATATATCGGCGACCTGGAAAGTGTTTTTCAATATGAGCAATTTAAAGTGAGACTGGATAAACTGGGGGAGGAACTATTGAAAACCTGCCGTACATTTTTTACCGACCCCGAAACACAGGAAAAAATGCTTGGTCACCTGCGAAATATCCGCAGGGCATTCAAGCCGGTAATCAAGCATGATTATTTGTATAATAACCTTGGCGCCAAAAATCAATTCTTCCGGGATATCGTTTCAGAAAAATATAACGAAGAGGTCAATAAACTTGATTTATCTCTTTTTGAACCGCTGATGACGGTTTGGGATAAGAGCATCAGCCCGGCCGAGAACCAGTTGATTACATTCGATTTTAAGGAGCTGATTGAAAAAGCCATGGAGGAGTTGAAAGAAAAATACAAGAACCTTCCGGATACGATCACGGATGATACCAGTGTGAATTTCGATGCGGAGATGAATTTGCTGAAAGGGAATTTCGATCATGTTTCTGAAACACTGCGGACACATATCGATGAGATCGCCGAAATTGAATTTAACATTACCAACATGACCGGCACCGGTTATGGCCGTGCCTTACTTCCATTCCCGCAGGATTGCATCCGTTCAGAAATCTTATGTCATGCTTTCGGTGCGCATGCGATCTTTCCGGAAACAAGAACCGTTCTTGATATCGGCGGCCAGGATACCAAGGCCATACAGGTAGATAAGTACGGGCTCGTTACCAGTTTCCAGATGAATGACCGTTGCGCTGCCGGTTGTGGCCGTTATCTCGGTTATATCGCCGATGAGATGAGTATCTCATTGAATGAACTGGGGCCGATGGCATTAAAAGCGGAAAAAGAAGTTACCATCTGTTCCACCTGCACGGTATTTGCCGGCGCCGAATTACGTGAGCTGACCAACCTCGGTGAAAAGAGAGAAGATATACTTGGCGGTTTGCATAAAGCGATCATCATGCGGGCCATGTCATTGATCGCCCGGTCAGGCGGTGTATTCAATGAATTCACATTCACCGGTGGGGTGGCCCGGAATCCTGCGGTGATTAAATATTTGTCGCAACTGGTCAGTGAAAATTATGGCGATAAAATAAAAATAAACATTCATACAGATTCCATATTCATGGGTGCATTGGGCGGGGCCATGTTCGCAAGAAGAAATATTAAAATGGATTTACCGGATCTTAAAAAACAGGAAGCCACCTTATAAAAAAAATTAAAAAACAGGTAAAATGAAACCTTATTCAACCTGGCTGTTGATCGTTCTTTCAACGGGAATAGCCTGTAAATCCCCGGATAAAAAAGTACAAAAGGAACCGGGATCAAAGGACACAGCAATTTCCCTGCCGGCCAGCAAGGAAGGCAACAATGAACTCAGGTTGAACAACGGAAACAAATGGCATGCAGACAGTACCACGAATACACATGTAAAGGCCATGCAGGATTTGGTGAAAACATTCGCCGGCAAAAAAGAAAAGAAACTGGATGACTATCACCAGGTATCAAACCAGTTGCTGGATGCTGTGAATAAGCTTCTGGCGGCCTGCAAAATGACAGGACCCGATCATGAAGCTTTGCATCAATGGCTTGAGCCCTTGCTGGATGAAATAAAAGAACAGAAGAATGCTTCCGGTATGCCTGAAGCAGCATCCGCTTTTCTTAAAATCGAAAAAAATTTAGATAAATACAATGAATATTTCCAATAACAGGGACGGCGTATGCTATACTATGGGCATAGATATCGGCAGCAATTTTATCAAATTGGTGCTGATGGATTATTCGGATCATCCAACATTGCTGGATAAGCAAACGGAAAAGATCCGGAAAAGAAATCCTACGCAGGTGGCAGATGAAATGATCCAGGTGATGCTGAAGAAATTTAACCTCCGGTATGAAGACCTTGCTTATCTCGCTTCAACCGGCGAAGGAGACCTGGTGAAAAGGAAGAGAGGACATTTTTATGGCATGACCACGCATGCAAAGGGCGCCAACTTTTTTTTCCCCGATGCAAAGACCGTAGTGGATATGGGTGCTTTATTTGTACGCGCCATAAAAATTTCCCCCGATGCCCGCGTATTGGATTATAAAATGACGGGGCAATGTGCTTCCGGTTCCGGGCAGTTTGTGGAAAATATTTCCCGCTACCTCGGGCTTTCTATTGAAGAAGTGGGAGATGTTTCTTTACAGGCTGATACGCCGGAAGTCTCCTCCGGGATCTGCGCCGTACTGGCCGAAACAGATGTCATTAATATGGTATCCCGCGGTATTTCCACGCCGAATATTATCAAAGGAATCCATCTTTCCATTGCAAACCGGATCATTAAGTTAATGAGTTCGCTGAAAGCAGAATCACCCATCATCCTCACCGGGGGAATGGCATTGAATAAAGGAATGCTGCAGGCTTTGGAAGAACAATTGAAAGAGACCGGTAAAAAATTTATGGTGAAAACACATCCCGATGCGGGTTATGCCGGAGCGATCGGCGCTGCATTATGGGGAGGTTATCGTCATTTTAGATTAAAAGAAAAACAAGCCATGTCTGTATAAAATTCATGCGATGCAAATTTATGAATCCACGATACAACCGGCGGAAACCATTCCGAACATAGCACAGATGCTGGTAAGGAATGTAAAATTGTTCGGGGATAAGATCGCATACCAGGAAAAAAGAAATGAGCGCTACGAAGGCGTTAGCTGGAACGAATTATACAATAACATCCTCAATATTGCATTCAACCTGCAACGTTATGGATTTACAACCGGTGACAAGATGGTTATTTTTTCCCCGAACCGTCTCGAAATGCTCGAACTCGAACTGGCCATCATGGCATCCGGCGGTGTAGCCGTTCCCATCTTCGCATTCTTTCATAAGGAAACAGCAGAATTACTGATCAACCATTCGGATGCAAAATGGCTGGCTGTGGCCGGAGAACTCCAGTTGAGCCGCGTGGAAAATATTCACGTGAAGAATATTTTTGAATTTGATCATAGCGGGCATACACATTTTTCCAACCAGGTTTCTTTTGATGAATTATTAAAGGAACGAACCGACAAACAGTTTTCACTGGCAACCTTTGAAGCGCCGGAAAATATATGCCTGAATATGTACACTTCCGGCACCATGGGCATACCGAAATGTGTGCAGCTTTCGCATCGGAATATTTTATCACAACAGGCGGCGCTTTCGAAAGTATGGAACATCGATTCATCGGATCGTTTTCTTTCCTACCTGCCCTGGCATCATAGTTTCGGGGGCATATTCGAGCTATTCAGCGCACTGTATAACGGCGCCACCTATTCGCTTGAAGCCGGTTTTGGGAAAGACCCGCTGGTGATACTGGAAAACTGGAAGCTGATAAGGCCAACCGTTTTTTTCAGCGTGCCCAAAGTGTACCAGTCGCTGATCGACCTGACAAAACATGAACGGGAAGCCAGTGAACTTTTCTTTCATTCCCAGTTGAAATTTATTTTTACCGCTGCAGCAGCATTGCCACAGAAACTTTCTGATGAATTTGAAAGCCGTCACATCCCCGTGATCGAAGGTTGGGGTCTTACCGAAACTTCTCCCTGCTGCACATTGACCGATCCGGCTAAAAAAAGACAAACCGGTGTTGTGGGTTTTCCTATCCCGGGTGTCAGCATTCGTTTTGCGGAAGATGGAGAGATACTGGTAAAAGGCCCGAACGTGATGAAGGGATATTATAAAAATGATGAAGCGAATAAAGGAATATTCACTGAAGATGGCTGGTTCTGCACGGGTGATGTGGGAGAGATGACGGAAAACGGGTTGAAACTTATTACAAGAAAGGACAGGATCTTTAAATTGTCAAACGGGGAAAAGGTGGTTCCCTCCGATCTCGAAAAACTGATCGAACTGAAATGCCACTATATTTCTTTTGCGATGGTGGTGGGTAACGGTGAGGAATACCCGGTCGCGTTATTGTTTCCCAATAAAAAACTGATCGACCGTCCTGATTACGCCCTCTCACCGGAAGAGGGATGTTTTTGCCCCCGTAACCTGAATGAATTGTCAAGATGCCTGCGCGGGTGCCTGCATGATGCCAATTGCGGCATCGGGCAAAAATTTGCAAAGATCAAGGCAGCAATGATCATCAATGATGAACTTTCCCTGGAAAAAGGAACATTAACGCCTTCGATGAAAGTTGCCCCGAAAAATGTGGTGAATGCTTACCGGGCTCACCTGGAAAATTTATACGGGGCTAAAAATCCTGTTGATAATGAAGTGTACATTATCCGGCTGGCAGAAGCGGAAAGTGCACTTGGTAAAATAATAACTATTTAATATGTACGAGATCCAGACCACAAGGAATTTACGCAAGCTGATGAAAGAATATTTCCTGGGCTTTGAACAGGCAAAAAAAATTGCCTGGTGCACCAGCGTGGGTCCTGCAGAATTACTCCGCTCCTTCGGGTTTGAAGTGTATTTCCCCGAAAATCACGGGGCATTAATGGGTGCAACGAGAACTTCGGGCGATTATATTCCTTCCACCGTAAACCTGGGATATGCCGGTGATATCTGTTCCTATCTCACCAGCGATATCGGCGCTTTCCTGAATAAGCGAACACCATTGCATGATCATTACGGCATGAAGGGGATACCCAAGCCCGACCTGATCGTTTACAATACCAATCAATGCCGGGAAGTGCAGGAATGGTTTAATTTTTTCGCCCGGGAATTTCATTGTCCCGCAATCGGAATATTTCCTCCGAGACATGTGGATGAAGTGACGGATGCACAGATCAAAGACGTGAGCCAGCAATTCATGGCCATGATCCCTTTGTGCGAAGAAACCAGCGGGGAAAAATTTGATATCGATCTTTTCCGGCATACACTCCGTTTGAGCCGCGAAGCCACGGAATTATGGAAAGAAGTGCTGGCCACGGCAAAACATACCCCGGCGCCGATCAGTTTTTTCGACGGCACCATTCATATGGGCCCGATCGTGGTGATGCGGGGAACCGAAAGAGCCAAACAGTATTATCAGAATTTGCTGGATGAATTAAAACAAAATGTGGCTGACAAAAAAGGAATTCTGCCCGATGAACACAGCCGCATCTACTGGGATGGAATGCCGATCTGGGGAAAGCTGAGAAACCTTTCCAATTTATTTATTCAGAATCATGCTGCCGTGGTGGCTTCCACCTATTGCAACAGCTGGGTCTTTGATGCGTTTGACGAACGGGATCCTTTTGAATCATCCGCCAAAGCCTATACCGAAATATTTATCAACCGGAGCGAACATTCCAAAATGAAAATGCTGAAGCAGATGGCGGATGAATACCGTATTGATGGCATGATCTTTCATGATGCGAAGACCTGCTTCAATAATTCCAATTCACGTTTTGGTTTACCCCTGCGGTTTTATAAAAAATATGGAATCCCGGTCCTGGTCATTGAAGGCGATCTCTGCGACCTGCGTTTTTATTCCGAAGGACAGACCACCACCCGGATCGAAACTTTTATTGAACAACTGGAAAGCCAGAAAATAATGCATTCATGATATGGAAGAGCGAAAAATAAATAAAATCGGTATCATCGGGATGGGCCCCGTGGGATCGATACTGTCCATCCACTTATTGGATGCCGGGCTGGAAGTTGGGATCTGTGACCTGGATAAAATAAAAATGAATCTCATCCGCACAGAGGGAATCACCCTCGAAGGCGTGGTGAACCGGAAAAAATATTTCAAAGATGTGTTTACATCCGTGGAAGAGTTTGATGATTTCAACCCGGACCTGCTGGTGGTTTGTGTAAAGACCACGCAACTGCCGGCCCTGGTGAAAGAGATAGTGAGACTGAAAAATAAAGAGACCGGTGTGATCTGCGCCATGAATGGTATTGATGTGGAACAAATGATCTCCGATGTGATCGGCGAGCCGCGTACATTCAGGATGGTGCTGAATTTTGCGGGCAACCTGGTAGCGCCCAATTGCACGAAGTATACTTTTTTCAATCCCCCGAATTATATCGCATCCGTTGATGATTCCCGGAAAGCTGTTGCGGATGAATTGGCGGCAATCTTAAATTCCGTAGAACTCGAAACGATACCGGTCACTTCTTTTGAATTACTGAAATGTGTCTGGGAAAAAACAATCCTCAACGCATCGCTCAGCGCTCTCTGCGCTGTAGGTAGAATGACGATCAAAGAAGCGATGACGCATGCCGATACGGTGGAACTGACCGAACAGGTGATTGAAGAAGCGGTGGAAGTGGCTGCGGCGGAGAAAATAAAGTTCGATGATGATTTTATCCGCAAGTGTCTCCGCTATCTCCATAAAGCAGGTAATCACTTTCCTTCCCTCGCGGTTGACCTGCTGAACAACCGTCCCACCGAGATCGATTATATGAACGGGAAAATTGTGGAATACGGGCGCAAGCATTATATCCGTACCTCCCTGAACCTGACTTTTACCAATATGGTGAAGGCCATGACCGATAAAGCCTTTTCGACCACGGTTAAAACGGCA
>CAZQGZ010000062.1:0-17474 GCA_964592935.1 uncultured Chitinophaga sp.
GATGGTACTGCACCACAATGCGGGAGAGTAGGTAGCTGCCATATTCATTGAGCCCTTCAGTTTATACTGAGGGGCTTTTTTTTTGAGTCTTGCGTGTTGCATGTTGAATTTTGAGTCTTTTTCTTCGATATAAATAAGACTCAAGACTCAACACTCAATATTCAATTTTCAAGTTTTCCCGATTCGAACACTTGAGTCTTGATTGTTGAGTGTTGATATATTGAGTCTTTCTTAGGTACCGGGGAAAAGACTCAATATGTCAACAAACAAGACTCAACTTTCAGGGTTTCCCCCGATTGTTTTTGTTTTTCTCTGCTGTCGAAATGCTTTTCCCAATAATAGCAATAAGTTCTTCGGTTTCTTTATAAATGGGTTCAAGTTTTGACAGTGGAGATATGTATGCTCTTTTGATAATAATTTTTAAGGCTGTCCTGCATTCCTTCAGTTCTTTCAATACAACTTTCAGCTTATGAATAAAATCATCCGGAGATTCTGCAGATTGGGCTTCGCTGTAGTTAAAAGCCGGCGAATGGCAACTCCTGATCAGTTGCCCTGCCATATAGTTCCCGCTCCTTGTTTTTGGTAATGATTCTGTCACGTCGATCATTCTGCAGGTATATTCAACCAGCCTGTCCTCGAGGTCATAAATTCTTGCCATTTTTTTTATTAAAATTATCCTGATTCACAATTGCCTGAACGTTTTTTTCACCGCTAAAAATGGTTTTTTCCGGCAACGAACACTTGAGTCTTGATTGTTGAGTGTTGATATATTGAGTCTTTTTCTTATCCTAAAATAGACAGAAAAAAACATTTTTTTATGTTGTAAACACCAAATATTTTTTTTCTGCCTCCTTTACCTTTCTTGAAAATTTTTTATGAAAGAAGAAAACAAACAGGAAGGAGGAGAAAATTTCCATGATAATCCTGAACAAAATCTCCGCATTGAGAATGAGATCATGAAATTAAAAATGCAGGCGGAAAGAGCTGCTGTCTTTGGCGGTAATATGGAAGACCTTCCACCAGAGGTGGAAGCAGAGTTTTTAAAAAATGTCCAGCAATTCGAAGAGTCTTTTGATAAAGCCAGTCCGATAAGCATCTATGAATGCATCGGCAAACCCGCCTATAAAAAAGCAGGGGAACTGAAGCCTAAGGAAGTTAAGCGTGAAATAAAAAGGATCTTAAAACTATTGCACTCGAAAAATATCATTCTTGATGTACTGGGTCAGTATGACCTTTCTGTAATTTATAAGTTCATAACCGAAGAATTATTCCGGGAACAGATCAGGGAAGTTAATTTACCCGGGTATATTCACAGTTTTATTTATGAAGAATTCCATCCCAACCATAAGCTCGATATGGAAAGGACAGCACAGCATTTTCTTGACCATTGGTTTGAAAAGGGATTTAATGAATACAGTTTCGAGTTAGCCGGCCGGTTTATAACTGCGGAAGGAAAAATATTTTTAAAAGAGAGCGTGCTGGAAAAGCTGCAAAACTGCCTGAACAGTTACCGGCGCTTCATGAATATTAAATTCAAAGGAAGTGATATTTCGTTTGAATGGGATGAAAAAGAAGGGAAAGGTATGGGTCATGCAGAGGGGATGTTCAGCTATGATGCGGAGATCGAAAGCGGCGAGACCATTCATGTTGAAGGGCCGTTCAAATTATATATGATCAATGAGACAGGCTTGTGGCAGATCTTTTATTTCGTTTTTCCGGGTTTTGCATGGTAATACCTGGTCCGGGAGCAACATTTTTTTGGTTTACTTTTTCCGGTTTATCTTCATGCCATGTCGAGAAAAGAAAGGATATTACTGTTCCTGCTGGCCAGCCTGAATTTTACGCATATCCTCGATTTCATCATCATGATGCCATTGAGTAATTACCTGATCCCTGCTTTCAGGATCACGGCATTTCAATTCAGTATCCTCGTGGCCAGCTATTCGATCAGCGCCTTTCTTTCCGGTCTGATCATCGCGATGGTCATTGACCGGTTTGACCGGAAAAAATCGTTGCTGTTCGCCTATGGCGGATTTTTGATCGGAACGATCGCCTGCGGTTTTGCCAATACGTATGGGTTACTGCTGGCAGCAAGAATCATGGCAGGTTTGTTTGGAGGAATAATAGGAGCACAGGTTCTTTCCATCGTGGCCGATCTTTTTGTGTATGAAAGAAGGGGAACGGCCATGGGCGCCGTCATGAGTGCATTTGCAGCCGCTTCTATCCTGGGTGTTCCGTTATCGCTTTATCTCACCAATCTTTTTAAATTCAACTGGCATGTTCCTTTTATTTTAATCGGTGCGGTTGGACTTATCCTGGTTCCGTTGATCATCCGTTTTGTTCCGGGTATGACCGGGCATATCGTAGAAAATAAACCGCATAAGCCCTTTTCGGCACTGACTTCTGTATTTAATATCAGGGAACAAAGAACCGTACTGATATTTTCCGGTTTGCTGATGATGGGTCATTTCCTTATCATTCCTTTTATTAATCCCTACGTTGAATTTAATAAGGGATTTTCCAAGGATCTTATTCCCATGATCTACCTGTTTGGCGGCATTGCTTCCCTTACAGGGGCTATTTTTTTAGGCCGTTATTCAGACCGGGTTGGCAAATTGCCGGTTTTTTTATGGTCCGTTTTCCTTTCACTTTTTATGGTTCTGATCATTACCAAAATGCCCAACGTTCATTTTTCACTGGTGCTTTGCTTTTTCGCTTTATGGTTTGTCATGGCCACCACCCGTGCCATTACCGCACAGGCCATGATCAGTGAAGTGGTGAAGGCAGAACAAAGAGGAAGTTTCATGAGTATCAACGGAAGTGTACAGCAATTGGGAAGCGGGTTGGCTGCCCTTGCCGCCGGCGCCATCGTGATCACGGAAAAATCGGGAAAAATATCCAATTATAACTGGGTGGGATATTGCAGCATCCTTGTTTTAACCTGCAGTATGATCCTGGGCCGCAGGGTTTTCAGGAAAATTGACAGGGCAAAGAAGGATTCTGTTATTGAAAGAGAATTACTGCAGGAAACCATCTGATCATTATTGTATCACCCGGTAAACGGGGTATCTCAGGTTCACCGGTTCAAAATAAGGAGAATTCTGAAAAACATAGTTCAACTGCGCCCCGGCACTTTTTGCAAATGCGGTGTCACTTAATCTCTTTTGTTCCAGTTTATTTTTCAGGTCAGGGTTTGTTTGTAAATACTTTGCCGCAATATCCTCAAATGAATAACCGGAATAACCTTCCTTTTGCCCGAGGATGGCATCAAAAAAATTCCAGGCAAAATAAGAATCTTCCGCCTGCGGTTCGAGTGTTTCTATAATAAAACGATTGGCTGACTGGTTCATCCGGATCAAATAATCACCTTTCCTGAAATTCGTTTTCTGTAAAACCGTCCTTATTTTCACTTCACTGTTGAGATGATGCATTTCATATTGCCGGGGTGAGGTTTTATAGTCATCGATATAATATACTTCCACTTCGATAGTGGTATCTTTCTTCAATGGCTGCATGTCCACTTTATTCAGTTTCAGCAGATCGGTCACTTTCCACCATCCCTGCGGAATGATATAGGCTTTGGGTTTTGTTATAAAATTTTTTGGAGTATAAAAATTGAAGAAAGGAATTTCCTTTTCATAGGGTTTGCTCCTGTCATAATATAATCTTGGCAAACCCGACACATCACTGGGTTTGCGGCCCGATTCAAATCCTTTATATATTCTTTTCGAAGATTGTGAACGGTCCAGTGTCCAGCTAACAGGGAATTCCGATTGTGATTTCATCAACTCTTTGGTCTTATCCCTTAACTGTTTGATGATACTGCTGTTCTTTTCGGTAAAATCAATAAAACATTTCATCAATTCATAAGTTGCTTTCACCCGCTGGTCATAGGGTTTCAGCATATGGGATTCCGGCACAAATGAAAAAGTGTTCCAGAGAGCGGCATAACCACTTCCGTACCGGGGCCCTTCCATAAACTCGGGCCAGCCCTTGTCGGGAGAATCACCGAATGCATTGACATAAGGGATCAGGTCATACCCTTTTTCTTTCATCCCGGCATATATACCGGGTTCAAAATTCCTGTACATAAAATCACCCATCTCGCCACCGAGTTTGTTATGCTGGGTACAGATCAGCGTCATCACATGCTGGTAATCGGCTCCATCACTAACATGGTTATCCACGAATACATCCGGATCAACCATATGAAATATTTCAGTAAAGGATCTGGCATCTTTTGAATCGCATTTGATAAAGTCCCGGTTGAGATCCAGGTTCTGGGAATTTCCGCGGAAACCTTTTTCAACGGGTCCGTTCTGGTCGATCCGGTAATTGACGCTGCGGTTCAGGCATCCGCCGATATTGTAAACAGGTATGATGGCCAGGACAATATGATCAGGGATCTTTATTTTATTCATTGCAATATCCCTGGCCAGCAACATGCAGGCATCAATGCCATCCGGTTCCCCGGGATGAATGCCATTATTGATCAGGATAATGCGTTTGTTATTTTTACGGATATTGTCAAAATTAAAGTCGCCGTTATTTGCAACGACTGCAAGATGCAATGGAAAGCCTGCATCTGTCGGACCCATCGTAAGCAATTTTACTTTTCCGGACTGCTGGTCCAGTTTCTGCCACCAGTCAATGATTTCCGGATAGGTTGGAGATTCTTTGCCGCCGGATTGTTCAAATTTTGTGGTAATATTTTGGCCAAAAGAAATTATGGAAGCAGACAAAAGAGATGCTAAAAGTATTTTTTTCATAAGTCTTCTTGAGTCATAAAAGTAAAAAAGGCATCCCTATTTGAGATGCCTTTTAAATAAATTATCCGGTTACTTATTTTGCCGCATTTGCCTTCCTCGTCAGTTTGCTCTTCAGGTTGGCCGCTTTGTTTTTATGGATCACACCGCGTTTGGCGAGTTTATCGATCATGCTGGCCACTTCAGGAAGTTTGGCTCCCATTTCCTTTCCCTTTAATCCTTTCAGATCACGGATGGCATTCCGGGTGGTCTTGCCATAGTATTTGTTTCTTTCGGTACGTTTTGCAGCCTGGCGGGCATCTTTTTTTGTCGCGCTGTGATTAGCCATTTATTCTTGTTTTTAAGGATGGCAAAGGTAGGGTTGTGAGGGTCAAATTCCAAATATCAAATTCCAAATTCCAAAAATGGCATGAAAGTTCTTAAGATTTAATAATAGTCAGGCACAAGCCATGATGCTCAGGAGTTTGTACCGGGGTATGTATTTACAACCGGCCTTTAAAATCCGGTTTTTTGGCAGATATTTGCCCCTTGCTCCTCACCCCGCCTCACCCCGACCCTCTCCATAAATGGAGAGGGGGGATTTGGTAAATGAAGTATTGATGAAAGATTTCTCTTATATCACCAATTCATCCCCGGCTTTTATTGAAAGCCTGTACCGGGATTATGTAAAGGACCCCGGTAGTGTGGATCCTGATATGAAAATGTTTTTTGAAGGGTTTGATTTTGCAATGAATAATGCGTTGATAATTGAAAATGGAAAACCGGTTTCATTTTCACCGGGCGCAGAAATATCAAAGACTTCCTCATTACCAGAGACAGGAGTTGACTGGATGAAAGAGATCAGCGTCTACCGCCTGATCCTGGGATACAGAAATAAGGCTCACCTGGTTGCAAAAACCAACCCGATACGGGAAAGAAAGGACCGGGGTGCTAATATTGATCTCAGCTTTTATGGATTGACAGAAGCTGACCTTGACAGGAATTTTTTTGCAGGAAACCATGTCGGACTCGGGACCACATCGCTGAAAAATATCCTGGAGCACCTGGAAAAATGTTATGCCTGGCATACAGGGATAGAATTCAAATATATCAGCGAACAAAAAAAGATCGATTGGCTGACGAATGCCATTGAAAAAACCATGCTGGAATCCCTTTCGCTTGATCAGAAAAAAAGGATCCTTGAGAAACTGAACCAGGGCGTAATATTTGAAAAGTTCCTCCACACCAAATTCGTCGGGCAAAAAAGGTTTTCACTGGAAGGAGGCGAAACAACGATTGCCGCGCTGGATGCAATAATCAACACAGCCGGGGATTACCAGGTCAATGAAGTGGTCATTGGTATGGCCCACCGGGGCAGGCTGAATGTACTCGCCAATATCATGGGCAAAACCTATGAACAGATCTTCACCGAATTTGAAGCAACAGCCAAACCCGACCAGACCATGGGAACCGGGGATGTAAAATACCATCTTGGTTATGGCAGCGAAGTGCAAACCATGAATGATAAAACGGTTCACCTGAAATTAATGCCCAATCCTTCCCATCTCGAAGCTGTAAATCCTGTTGTGTCCGGATTTTCAAGAGCGAAAGCGGATGTGATGTATAAAAGTGATTTTGATAAGATACTTCCCGTTCTTATTCACGGAGACGCATCCGTGGCCGGGCAGGGAATCGTGTACGAATTACTGCAGATGAGTTACCTGAAAGGATATTATACAGGGGGAACCATTCATTTCGTCATCAACAACCAGATCGGTTTTACGACGGATTTTGATGATGCAAGAAGTTCTGATTACTGCACCTCACTGGCTGCTGCCATCCAGGCGCCGGTATTTCATGTAAACGGAGATGACCCGGAAGCGGTAGTAAAATGCGCGGAGATTGCAACGCGTTACCGGCAGGAATTCAATTCGGATGTTTTCATAGATATGGTTTGTTACCGGCGTCACGGGCATAATGAAGGCGATGATCCGAAATTCACCCAACCCCATTTATATGCATTGATCGAAAAACATCCCAATCCCAGGGAAGTGTATGTAAAATATCTGCTGGATAACGGTGAGCCCGATGCCAAAGAACTGGCAAAGGACATGGAGAAAAAATTCTGGGCCGATCTGCAGGAACGGCTGGATGAAGTAAAACAAAACCCGCTGCCATACCATTACCAGCCACCTGAGATCGAATGGAAAAAATTGAGAAGAGCCGCTGCCGATGATTTTGAACAATCACCTGTTACTGCAATCAGTGAAGCTGATTTCAAAACCATTTTTGATGCGTTGATGAAATGGCCTCCCGATTTTAAACCTTTGCGGAAAGTGGAAAAAATTCTCCAGGATAAGACCCGGTTATTTGAAACCGAACAAAAAGTGGATTGGGCCACGGCTGAATTGCTTGCTTACGGAAGTTTGTTACTGGAAGGAAAGGATGTGAGGATGAGCGGCCAGGATGTAAGAAGAGGAACCTTTTCACATCGTCATGCTGTATTAAGAGATGAGAATAATGATAAACCGTATAACCGGTTGTCAAAAATACCCGGCGCCACCGGGAAGTTCAGAATTTACAATTCTTTGCTCAGTGAATACGCTGTTTTGGGTTTTGAATATGGTTATGCATTGGCCAATCCGAATGCCCTTGTATTATGGGAAGCACAGTTTGGTGATTTTGCCAACGGCGCACAGACGATCATTGACCAGTTCATCTCTGCCGGCGAGCAAAAATGGAATCGGATGAATGGGGTTACTTTATTATTGCCGCACGGGTATGAAGGGCAGGGGCCGGAACACAGCAATGCCAGGCCCGAACGTTTTCTTCAATTATGTGCTGAACTGAACATGGTGATCACAAATATTACAACGGCCTCCAATTTTTTCCATGCATTGAGACGACAACTGGCCTGGCCATTCCGCAAACCACTGGTCAATTTTTCTCCCAAGGCCAACCTGCGGCATGCTGGTTCTTATTCCCGCATGGAGGAATTCACGGGCGGCGGATTTAAAGAAGTGATAGATGATGGTTCTGCCGATGCAACCAAAGTGAAAAAAGTTTTACTCTGCAGCGGAAAGATATTTTTTGAATTGGCAGAGCGCCGGCAGAATGATCAACGAAATGATATTGCTATCATCCGGGTTGAGCAATTATATCCTTTCCCGGCCAGGCAACTCGAAGTTCTAAGCAGCAAATATCAAAAAGCCACCTGGTTCTGGGTGCAGGAAGAGCCGTTGAATATGGGAGCGGCATCTTATTTACAAACGAATTCCAGGAATATCAACTTTGGAGTGATAGCTAGGCAGCCATCTGCTTCCACTGCATCGGGATATAATAAAGTTCATTTGCAGGAACAGGCGGAGATTATTGAAACAGCATTCAGTATTTAAAACGAAATCCATTTTATGATTGAAATAAAAGTTCCGGCAGTTGGTGAATCCATCAGCGAAGTCACGTTGCTCCGTTGGAATAAAAAGGATGGGGATTACGTGGAGCGGGATGAAGTGATCGCTGAACTGGAAAGTGAGAAAGCCACTTTTGAAGTGAACGCTGAAAAGGCAGGCATGATTAAACTCGCTCCGCTGAAAGAAGGAGACTCTATTAGGATCGGTGACTTGCTTGCCAGTATTGATGATTCAGTGGCTAAACCGGAGTCGGGCTTGCCCTCCGAAGCTTTAGCGAAGGAGGGAGTCGGGAGTCAGGACCCGGTTTCAAAATCATCTGCAAAAAATGAAACTGAAAAAAAGAAAAAGGAATCCGTTATAGTAAAAACAATTCCTGATACTCCATCAGAGGAAGGGGGTATTAAGGCAAGCCCTGTAGCATCGGCGATTATCGCAGATAAAAAAGTTGATCCGAAAACAGTCACGGCCACCGGCATCCAGGGGAAGATCCTGAAAGAGGATGTACTGGCAGCTTTGTCGGGTCCCGGGAAGAAAACATTTGCAGGGGCAGCATTATTCAGCCGGAATGTGCGGACAGAGAAGATGAGTAATTTAAGGAAGACCATTTCCCGCCGGTTGGTGGAAGCGAAAAATTCCACGGCGATGCTGACCACTTTTAATGAAGTGGACATGAGCAATATCATGGCGATTCGTGCGAAGTATAAAGACAAGTTCAAAGAAATTCATGGTGTTGGTCTCGGGTTCATGAGTTTTTTTGCGAAGGCCTGTTCGATTGCATTATCTGAATGGCCTTCGGTGAATGCCATCATTGACGGAGACCAATTGGTATACCACGATTATGCAGATATCAGTATTGCAGTAAGTACGCCAAGGGGCCTGACCGTTCCCGTTATCCGTAATGTGGAAAGCCTGGGCATGGCAGAAATTGAAACCAAAGTAATGGAATTGGCAGCCAAAGCAAAGGACAGCAAATTGACTGCAGAAGAACTGACAGGGGGAACTTTTACCATTACAAATGGTGGCGTGTTTGGTTCCCTGATGAGCACACCGATCATAAATATTCCGCAGAGCGCCATCCTGGGAATGCATAAAATCGAAGACAGGCCGGTGGCATTGAACGGGCAGGTGGTTATCAGGCCGATGATGTATATTGCATTGAGTTACGACCACCGGATCATTGACGGGCGGGAATCGGTGAGTTTTTTGATCAGGGTGAAGGAATTGCTGGAAAATCCCGAACAATTACTGATGGGAAAGGACCCGGTAAAAACATTACTTGAATTATAAAAATTTTTTCTTTAATAAAATCGTCGTCATGAAGAGGCTTTTTTTCGGAACATTTTTGATCGTGATACTTTTTTTTGTTGCCTGTCAGAAAGAAATTGACTGGGGAGCAGGGACAAATTCTTATGGCGACCTGTTGGTAAGAGCGGAGCAGGTAACGCCTTCTACCAGCGATACGAATATTCTGACCCTGAAATGGGATGCCAGTCGCCGGCTTATTTTTTACAAATCAGCCGGGAAGGTAAATGGAGGCGCCACTGATATTCTTGATTCCATTGTAAGGAAACCGGACGGGAAAATTGCAAAGATTGTTTCCAGGTCTTCTTTAACTGCAGGTTTTCTGGACTCCACGGTCTATTTCCCGTTTTACCAGACAGGGAATTCCAAATTAGATTATGTGATCGACAGCCAGTATACGATCCTCGGGACGATCGTGGACAGCACAACTTATTTATATAACGGAACCCAGGTTATTGCCAAAGAAACCTTTACCGATTTTTTTGGATTTTTGGTGCCATCCGGTAAACAGATTATTACCTATGATGCGAACGGTAATGTTAAAACGGTTACGGATTCCATTCCTAATATCGCCGGCGGATATGACCTGGGTTCGGTAACAACATATACTTATGATTCACACAGAAGCATGTTGACTCTCGGGGAAGAAACTTTTATTATTCTTGACCCTGTGAATGCCGGTAAGAATAATTTTACCAAACAGGTCGTCAATGATGTTGCCGGGGGAAATTCATCCACGACCACCGGTTCACAATACCAGTTCAATAATGCAGACAGGCCGTTAAAATTCAATTTAAGTGTAACACCCCAACCACCGGGTTATGATTTGAAGCTGACCATGACTTACCAATAAAAGGTAAAACGGGATTCTTGCAGATTGGTTTTAAATTGCAGGGTGAGCCGTTATCATTCATACCTGAATTCAGCAAAAGAAATTATTTCTTCATACAAGGGGGAAGAGCCATTTGCATCATACATTAAAAAATTTTTTGCGGGGCAAAAAAAAATCGGATCTAGGGACAGGAAAGAAATCAGCCAGTTATGCTATGGGTATTTCAGAATGGGTAAAGCCCTGCAGGAAACATCAACCATAGAAGAGCAACTATTAACTGGTTTATTTCTTTGTACTGATAAACCCAATGCAATTCTTGATACATTAAAACCAGGATGGAATGACAAGGTTCAATTTTCAATAAAGGAAAAACTATCATCTCTCCATTTTCAGCTATCATCTGTTTTCCCCTGGAAAGATGAGCTCAGTGAAGGGATTGAATATGAAAAATTCTGTGCATCTTTTTTTATTCAGCCCGATTTGTTTTTGAGGATTCGCCCGGACCAGGCAAAGAAGGTTCTTTTTAAACTGAATGCATCCGGGGTTCAATATGAATTCATATCTCCGTTCACTGTTCGTTTGCCAAATAGTTTTAAGGCTAATGAATATTTTGAGTTGGATAAAGAAGTGGTGGTACAGGATTATAGTTCACAGCAGATATTTAATTATATACCGGTCAGACCTGCCTACCGGACAGGCAGGCGGGGATCGTCAGACCGGGGGTCAGACCGGGTATGGGATTGCTGCGCCGGCAGCGGGGGGAAATCCATTATGGCTTTTGATCTGGATCCGGGAATTGAATTGACCGTTTCGGATGTAAGAGAAACTATTCTTGCCAATCTTAAGAAACGATTTGAAAGAGCCGGGATAAAAAAGTATAAATCTTTTGTTATTGATCTTACCCACTCACCACTCACTACTCACCACTCACCATTCGATCTCATCATCGCTGACGTTCCCTGTACAGGCAGCGGCACCTGGAGCAGGACACCCGAGCAACTGCATTATTTTAACCCGGAAAAGATCAGTGAATACGCTGAGCTGCAAAAAAAAATTATTTCTAATATTATGCCGCATCTTCAACCCGGGGGGCACCTGCTTTATAGTACCTGTTCGGTATTCAAAAAAGAAAATGAAGAGGTCGTGAACTTCCTGAAAGAAAAATTCCAGTTTCAATTACTGAAGCTGGAATTACTAAGAGGTTATGAATTGAAAGCAGATACTATGTTTGCTGCTTTGTTGCTTAAGCCATTATAATTTCAACAATTCTGCAGTTCCCAGGGTCTTCGATCCGTTGAATACTTTAATATAATATTTCCCCCTGGCCAGCCGGGTTACATCAAGATTGATCGTCTTTTTACCCGTTCCCTTGGAATTGCTTAATTGCATAAACAATCTTCCTTTTGAATCATAAACGGAAATGGGCATATTGGTAATGGCATAAGGTGTTTCAATAACGATGGTAACTCCGTTTCCGGAAACCGGGTTGGGCTGAACGGTTACAGAAACTTTATTCGGATCCACGTTGCCGTTTCCTGTTGCGAAACAACCACCGGGAATGGTTACATTGACCGTATCAATATAAACTGCCGTAAACGTTGCTGCAGCCGTATCAATGATCTGGCGGATACGGTATGAAACGACTCCTGCGGTCGGGCTGATAATTGCGTTGTTGAACTGGTAACTGTGATTGACCAGTACAATGCCTGCCTGTGCGGGTAATTCACCCACTTTTGAATAGACCACTTCACCGGGCACTTTTCTTTCAATTTCATATTTCATATTTCCCAGGTCACGGCTGGTCCAGGTAACCGTGGCATTACAACCATTTAACGAGATACCGGATGTGGCATTGCCGATCAAAAAATTGGAAAAGCAGGATGCCGAGATGGTAGCGTTTGTGGTATCAATGTAAACGGCCATAAAAGTTGCCGACGCCGTATCAATGATCTGCCGGATCCGGTAAGAAACCGTTCCGCCGGGAGAATTGATGATCGTGTTGATGTATTGATAAGAATGATTGGTAAGACTATCACCGGCCGCGGGGTTCATCTCATCTATTTTTGAATAATTGGCCTGGCCGGGTAATTTTCTTTCTATTTCATATTTCATGGCCCGGATATCTTTGCTGGTCCAGTTGATCTTCACCGTACAGGTATCAATCGTGGAAGTGGAAGTGGCAAAATCAATTAACAGGTTTGCAAATGCCGATTTCAAATTGGGAATACCATAGCCGATCCTGTCATTCGGAGTAGCAAAAATGCTTCCGGCTCTTTGTATGGCGCGAACAATCTTTATATTACTGAATTCCGGGAATCCCTGCCATAAGCAGGTACCCATGCCCGCCATATTCGGGCAGGCGAAAGAGGTTCCGTTACCGGTTCCGATCGTGTTATTTGTATTTTGAATGTAGGCGCTCACGCCGACTGAGGCTACATCGGGTTTTACCTGACCGTCGGATGATGGGCCATAACTTGAAAAGGCCCCGACCGCACCGGAACTATTTACTGCTCCCACCGCCACCACGCTATCACCATCTGCCGGTGTACTCAGAAAATGCCATGCTCCGCTTCCATCATTTCCATTGGCTGCAAAAACAAGCATTCCTTTTTTGGCAGCCAGGTCTGCAGCGATCGCACACATGGTGGTATTGCCATTCATATCGGTCGCATATACATGATTAAAGATTGAATTGTCAAAAGTGGTATAGCCCAGCGAAGTAGAAATGACATCGGTCCCGTTGCTGTCAGCTCTTTCAGCGCCGCAGGACCAGTTATGTTCTTCAATCGGGTATTCTGTCGGGGCATCTTCGGTACGGTATAAATAAAATTTTGCTTTTGGCGCTTTGCCTACGAATTGCCCGGGGATATTGGCAGCAATAATGGATAAACATTGCATCCCGTGTGAATGATCATTAACATCTGAATTGCCCGATACAAAATCCCAGGTGCCAAGCAGCTGACCGTTGGCATTCATACTATCAAATGATTTTAAATTGGAATAACCGGTAAATCCCGCATCAAGCAGGGCAACCCGCATACTTCCTCCCCTTAAGCCAATATTATGGAGGAACTCGGCATTATGCATATGAATTTCGTTATAGGGGCCGGTACCATAATTATAATAATCGCCTTCTATTCCGCCCGGTCTTCCGGTTGATGGAGGACCGGTCAGTGATTCTTCCAGTTCAAACTTATCCCTGTTTGGCCGGCCATTTCCAACGGTACGGGCTGCAATACCGCTTACACTTTGAACAAAAGGAAACCCGCTGATAGTTGTAATGGCATTGGGATCAGAAGTCAGGATAGAAACTGAGTTCAGCCATTTTGAAACATTCAATACCGTTACATTCGGAACATTTCTGATCTGGGTAACATAGGCCGGAGTAACCGGGAGATCCGTGCTGTCAATGGCGATCCCATATCTTGTACGCCGGTCAATGGCACGTTGGGTCAGGTATGCGATAGGATTTGCAAATGTATATGGGGTTCCGCCTTTATTTTTAAGTTTTACCAGGTAGCGGGTAAACTGTGCCTGTGATTCACTAACAAAAAAAAGCGACAAAAGGAAAGCGGGTATAAATTTCTTCATTGGGATGCCTTTAATATTCAAATTTAAGGCATTCAACGGAAAACTTAATTGTGATCTATCATCCACATCGTGATCCCAAAGCCGGTTTTATATGGACCTGCGGGGTTGCCGGTGTTTGGCTGATATTCCCATAATTCATATTCCCTGTAAACCAGCCCGGTATTTTTTGCATATTTTTCAACAGCCCTGGTCCTGGCTGCATAAGAACCGGCAACAACTATGGGAACATTGAAAGATTCATTGGCTTCTTCAACTGTGATCACATTTGAATAATTGATCCCGCGGTAACTGAAGGAAGATGCATTTCCATTATAATAAAAATCCCAGTTCTGGATCTCATCATCATTGCTGAATTTATACAGGGGACAATAAGGTCCGCCGCAGGTATCTGAAGGCAGGTAACGGTTGCCTTTCCAGCTAAATGCATCGGTAATGGGTGCATGTATCTTGATAAAACGCAGGTTGTTTTCTGTTACTTCCACCTGGTCAGCCAGCGGCGTGATTAAATAAGTATTCCCCGCAGGCACCCAGGGCTGCAGACCGGCCGAGTCCCGGATATAAACATAAACACGGTAACAGGGCCTTCCGGCATTATCGTTGATTTTTGCATCAATGACATGTTTAACCTGGTATTTATGTATTTCAGTGTTTCTGCCAAAATTGGTGAATACCATGGAATCTAACCGGTAGGTGATATACTTGCCGGTACTGAGAGGAATATAATCGCTCAGTTTATCAGTAGCGTATTCTTCTTTTTTATTGCAGGATAAAAGGGAAATAACAGCAAGAGCAAGGATGCTGAAACGGGTAAATGAAGGGTGTCTCATAAGTGGTTTTTCAATGTTCACAGATACAAGGTTTGTTCGGTTAATGACTGGTTTCATGGATATCCGGATGCCTGCAACCCGGTCATTTTTTGCTTCGTTGCAGGAGTAAATCTACAAACTAAAAACGGGGAATCATAACTCCCCCGCTTAAAACGAAAATTTCGAGGCTTTATTGCCTGAATAGCAGTCGTTAGCGTTAGCCGGGAGTCGTTAGCCGGGGTCGTTTTTTATTTTAATTCCCTGACTGTCACATCCTGAATTAAGTTTACAAATGTATAAGCCAATATCCTGACGAAATGGACTCAAGACTAACGACTCAGGACTCCCGACTGTATTATCCCTCCTCCCAAAACATCCTCCTCCTCATAAAACACCGCGCTCTGTCCCGGAGCGATGCCTTTTACATTTTCATAGAATCGCACTTTCAGAGTTCCGTTATCGGGATAAATATTTGATAAGCAACCTTTGTCTTTGTACCGGATCCTGGTTGTTGCTTCCATGCCCGGGCTGATGGAATCGTATTTGATCCAATTCAATTTGCCGACTGTCATTTCATTTTGTTCAAGATCTTGTTCATCTCCGAGGACGACGGTATTGGTTCCGGGTTCGATCTTTGTGACGAATACCGGTTTGCCCAAAGCAATATCCAGGCCTTTTCGTTGTCCGATGGTGTAAAAAGGATAACCCTTGTGCTGTCCAAGGATCTTTCCATTCTTATCTACAAAATTTCCGCCGGCCACTCTTTCTTCCAGCCCTTCCACTTTTCTTTTCAGAAAGCCGCGGTAATCATTATCGGGTACAAAACAAATTTCATAGCTCTCGTTCTTTTTGGCCAGTTCGGGATAGCCATAGTCATGCGCCATCTGCCGGATCTGTGTTTTCCGGTAAGGTCCGAGCGGCAGGAGGGTTCTGCATAAAAGATCCTGCTGCAAACCCCAGAGTACATAACTCTGGTCCTTTGTTTCATCCACGGCTTTGCTCACAACAAAACGGCCATTATCATGCTGCCTGATCTTTGCATAATGACCTGTTGCAATAAAATCACAACCCAATGCATCTGCTCTTTTTAATAAAGCTCTCCATTTAATATGTGTATTACAAAGGACACAAGGATTGGGTGTACGCCCCGCGAGGTATTCATCTACAAAATTTTCGATGACAAAATCTCCGAACTCTTCCCGGATATCGAGGATATAATGCACAAAGCCATGTTCAACGGCTGCCTGTCTGGCATCATTGAATGAATCTATATTACAACAACCGGTTTCTTTTTTACCGCCGCCACTGGCCGCATAATCCCATGTTTTCATGGTGATGCCCACCACTTCATAACCTTCATCATGGAGCATGAGGGCCGTGACGGTACTGTCGATACCGCCGCTCATAGCTACTAAAACTTTACCTTTTTTACTCATGATGCTTCTAAATCCTGAAAGGGAGAAAATAAAAAACAAGCTGCAAATGTACAAAGAATAAAGGAGCTGGCTGATTAGCCGGGTTTTCAGAATAGTATATTAAATTTTATTCAGATAAGTCCATTTCCTTTTTTCCCAGCCAAAAAAAATTTGATAGCAATCACTATTTTAACTTACATTTAGAAAGAATTTATTTTGACCAACGATAATCCTGACTAAATCATTTTAATTACTGCAACTATATTATCATGGTTTGAAGTTACCCGTTAACTTCTATCCAGACATTTTTCTGTTATGGGTCTTCCATCAGGAAACGGGTTGTTGTCCTTGGCCAGATAAATTTCAAAACGTTAAAACTGCTTTATGAGAAAAATCTTTTTTTCAGTTTGTATTTTGCTGATCAGTTCTGTTGCTTTTCCGCAACGATTCACTCCCACTGTTTTCAATGCCGGCGGAGGTTCTTCCAGCGATCCCTATTCTTATGTCCGGTATTTTGAATGGAGCATCGGGGAACTGGCATTGATCCATACGGATTCAACGGCAGACCGTTCGGTCTTTCTTTACCAGGGCGTGTTGCAGCCCTGTGCAGAAAAGCCCGGCAATTCTCCCGTTTCGGTGGATTTTGATGCAGGGGATTTTAAATTATTCCCGGATCCCACAGCCGGTAAGTTTGAAATTGATTTTTTTGTCAGGGACAACGGAACACTTGACCTCGAATTGACCAATGTACTGGGCCAGACGCTGGAAAAAAGATCAAGACATTACTATGGTTGTTGCCTGATCGAACACTATGATATCAGTAATCTGCCTGCCGGAGTTTATTTCGTGGTTGCCACGCTCACGCCCGATGCGGTGAATTCTATCAATGAGCGGGTGAAAGTGAGGCGAAGCGGGTTAAAAGTTGTTAAAGCCAGGTGATCTTCTTATTTCAAATTTCTAAATAAAATATTTTAAAAATTTTCAAATAACCAAAAATCAGTTCAAATGAGAAAGTTATTATTTTCTTTATCGGTATTTCTGCTTTTCGTGTTTGCTGCGAATGCACAGGCACCCGCATTCATCAATTACCAGGGTGTGGCACGCAACTCGGTGGGTAATGCGCTTGTGAACAAAACGGTCGGTCTTCGCCTGACCATACGTGACTTTGGCGGAGGCGGACCTCCGGGTACACCGGTTTATACTGAAACCAGGACCGTAACCACCAATGCATTTGGATTATTTAATATACAGATTGGTGGTGCCGGAGCTTCCAATGTTACCGGAACAATACTCGGTGTGAACTGGAAACTGGGTCCAAAGTTTTTGCAGGTAGAAATTGATACGGAGGGAGGTAATTCATATAAAGATATCGG
>CAZQGZ010000063.1:0-1238 GCA_964592935.1 uncultured Chitinophaga sp.
AAACCTGCCGTCCGCCGCGGCGGATATGAATCCGATGCTCTAACCAGCTGAGCTATCCCCGCTTATATTTTTTTCAACAAATATTATCAACTTAAACCTGCCGTCCGCCGCGGCGGATATGAATCCGATGCTCTAACCAGCTGAGCTACCCCCGCATGGGGTTGCAAAAATACTGGTTTTCTATTTATTTTTTTATCAAAAGTTCTTTGAACGCTCCGGGTAATCCAGGCCGCACCAACAATTAATTTTTTAAATGCCGGATTTCATTTTTTAAAAAACAAAAGGATCAGTAGCTGACTTTATTCAGCGTTCCTGATATTTTTAAGACATTTTTCAAGGCTCTGCTTCCAATCCTTTACACTAATCCCAAATTGCAGCTGAATCGTGGTTGTATCCAGTACCGTATATGCCGGTCTTTTGGCCGGGGTGGGAAAGGAAGAGGTTGGAACAGGCTTTATCATACAGTTGCTTCCGGTCAATTCTTTTATCGCCATGGCAAAATTGTACCAGGAGATTGTGCCTTCGTTGCAAAAATGGTAGATACCGTGAGGGGGGAGTGGGGAGTGGCGAGTGGCGAGTTGGGTTTGAAGATTCGCTATAATTTGTAATATCGTTTCTGCAAGATCAGCGGCGTAGGTGGGTGAGCCGAACTGGTCATTGACCACATTGATCTCATCTTTTTCTTCCATCAGTTTCAGCATGGTCTTCACAAAATTCTTCCCGTATTCGGAGTAAACCCATGAAGTACGGATGATGATACTGCCGGGATTGAAATGCAAAGCCTGCTTTTCTCCTTCCAGTTTGGAAGCCCCGTATACATTTAACGGGTTCGTGGTTGAATCCTCTTTATAAGGAGTTGTTGCTGTTCCGTCAAAAACATAATCTGTGGAGATATGAATAAATTTACAGTTATGCTCTTTACATATGGCTGCCAGTACACCTACCGCTTCCCCGTTGATATGAAAGGCCCTGTCTTTTTCCTGCTCCGCCCGGTCAACGGCCGTATAGGCAGCACAGTTGATACAAAACCGCGGTTGATAGGCTTTGAATGTATTCCTGACCAGGTCAAAATGATGAATGGGAAGATCCTCTCTCGATAAAAATATAAATTCGAATTGCGGAAATGAAGGAGCAATCTTTTTCAGTTCTTTTCCCAACTGCCCGTTGGAACCGGTTACAAGTACCTTGATCATTAAAAAAAAATTATCTGATTGTGAGATTGTCTGATGGCTTGATTG
>CAZQGZ010000063.1:1338-15772 GCA_964592935.1 uncultured Chitinophaga sp.
TCAGCGGGTATTCTCCAGTCAATATTCAATTCCGCATCATTATAAATGATCCCGGTCTCTGATTCTTTATTATAAAACACATCGCATTTATACAATACCTCGGCTTTTTTACTCAATACCGAAAAACCATGGGCCATCCCTTTTGGAATAAATAATTGCCTCCTGTTCTTTGCCGAAAGCACTTTACAATAACTTTTTCCAAATGAAGGTGAACCCTTGCGGATATCCACCACCACATCCAGTATCTTCCCGCGCAGCACACGGATCAGTTTGGCCTGCGCAAAAGGAGGCAACTGGTAATGAAGACCCCGGATGACTCCATAGGCAGAAGAGGACTGGTTATCCTGTACCCAGCGATAATCAATACCGGCTTCCCGGAAAATATTTTCATTATAGGATTCAAAAAAATAACCGCGGCTGTCTTCAAACACATCGGGTTCAAAGAGAAGTAAACCGGGTATATCCGTTTTTTCAAATGGCATATTATAAACTCCAGTAGGTTCTGTTGATGATCTTATTCCGGTAAATTCCTTTCAGGTCGGCCACGAGGCCGTGTGATTTGGTGATGCCTGTAAAATAATCGTCATCATGCAGGAGGTAATCGCGGTGCGGTACGGTGATGATGACGGCATCATAATCAGTACCCGTTTTTTCCACCAGGCCAAATCCATATTCATGTTTCAGTTCTTCGGCATCGGCATAGGGATCTTCCACTTCTACATTTACATAATACTCCTTCAGCGAATTCACCACATCACTGACCTTGGAATTGCGTATATCGCTGACATTTTCCTTGAACGTGGCACCTTTAATAAGCACTTTGGACGACTTTACATCACCGTTGTTCCGGATGATATGCTGAATGACTTTTTTGGCCACATACTTGGCCATATTATCATTGATATTCCGTCCGGCCAGTATCACTTCAGAATGATAACCCAGTTCTTTTGCCTTATGAGTGAGGTAATAAGGATCCACCCCGATGCAATGCCCGCCCACCAGGCCCGGTTGAAACTTTAAAAAATTCCATTTGGTTCCTGCCGCCTCCAGCACTTCAAACGTATTAATGCCGATCTTATCAAAAATGATGGACAACTCATTCATCAGTGCAATGTTGAGGTCGCGTTGTGTATTCTCAATGATCTTCGCCGCTTCCGCCACTTTGATAGAGGAAGCCCGGTGCACGCCTGCTTCCACTACCAGTTCATATACTTTCGCTATTTCATCCAGTGATTCTTCATCACAACCCGACACCACTTTGATGATCTTTGCCAGTGTATGTGTTTTATCGCCGGGGTTGATCCGTTCCGGTGAATAACCCGATTTGAAATCCGTGATATCTTTTAACCCGGATAATTTTTCTATGACCGGGATACAATCCTCTTCGGTACAACCGGGATAAACCGTTGATTCAAAAACCACGTAATCGCCTTTCTTGATCACTTTGCCGATGGTTTCGGATGCCTTGCGTACAGGTACCAGGTCCGGCACGTTATGTTCGTCAACAGGAGTAGGGACAGCAACAATAAAAAAACGGGCTTCGCGTAATACATCGAGTGAGTCGGTAAAAACAATATCACAGCCTTCAAAATCCGCCGCTTCCATTTCATTGCTTGGGTCAATACCCTGTTTCATCATCTCCACTCTTTTCGGATTGATGTCAAATCCTATCACCGAAATTTTCCTCGCAAACTCCAATGCGATCGGCAGGCCTACATAGCCCAAACCTATTACAGCCAGCTTTGCTTTCTTTTCTACCAGTTCCTTGTACATTAATTATTGATTATTGATTATTCATTATTTATTGCTCACAAACTCTTTGGGTTGTTTATTCCATTCATCAGAAGACAATGATCTGAAATAATCATACGTGATTTTCAAACCTTCTTTGCGCCTGATCTTTGGTTCCCAATTCAAAATTGTTTTTGCTTTTGTAATATCCGGCTGCCTTTGTTTCGGATCATCCACCGGTAATGGTTTATAAATGATCTTTACTTTATGCCCGGTCAGATCCAGTATTTCTTCCGCAAAATCTTTCAGGGATATTTCATCGGGGTTACCGATATTCACCGGCATCACATAATCACTCAGCAATAATCTATAAATGCCATCGATCAGGTCGTCCACATAACAGAAACTCCGGGTCTGTGATCCATCCCCGAATACCGTCAGGTCCTCACCCCGCAAAGCCTGGCCGATAAAGGCAGGCAGTGCCCTTCCGTCGTTCAATCTCATTCTCGGCCCATAGGTATTAAAGATCCTTGCGATCCGGGTATCCACACTATGAAATGTATGGTAGGCCATTGTAATGGATTCCATATATCGTTTGGCCTCATCATACACACCTCTCGGGCCTACCGGGTTCACATTGCCCCAGTATTCTTCCGTTTGCGGATGCACCAGCGGATCACCATACACTTCACTGGTGCTTGCCACCAGCATCCTCGCATTTTTTGCTTTGGCCAAACCCAAACAATTATGTGTACCCATGGCTCCCACTTTCAAAGTCTGGATGGGAATTTTTAAATAATCGATCGGGCTGGCCGGTGAAGCGAAATGAAGAATATAATCCAGGTGCCCGGGAATATGTATGAATTTGGTCACATCATGATGATAAAATTCAAATTTCTCCAGTTTAAATAAATGCTGAATATTTTTCAGATCGCCGGTGATCAGGTTATCCATGCCAATCACATGATAACCTTCTTTAATGAAACGGTCACAAAGATGTGAACCCAGGAAACCGGCTGCCCCGGTAATAAGTACTCTTTTTGAATGCATGTAACATTAATTTATAATGGCCCTGCCAACACTCTCATAATGGAAGCCCCATTGTTTCATGCCGGCCAGGTCAAACAAATTCCGCCCGTCAAAAATAGCTTTGTTTTTCAGGGTGGCAGCAATTTTTGTAAAGTCGGGCGTCCGGAATTCATTCCATTCCGTGGCGATGATCAGGGCATCGGCATTTTTCAGGGCAGCATACTGGCTTTCTGCATATTCAATTTTATCCCCCAGGATCTCTTTTACATTTTTCATGGCTTCGGGATCAAATGCACAAACCGAAGCACCTTCCCGGGTCAATGCATCAATGATATATAAAGCCGGAGCTTCCCTGATATCGTCTGTATTGGGTTTAAAAGCCAGCCCCCATAATGCAAATCGTTTCCCTTCCAGCTTATGACCGAAATATTTCCTGATACCGGGAAGCAGGTGCAATTTCTGTTCTTCATTCACTTTCATCACGGCATTCAGTATCTCAAAATCATAGTTCGCTTCCTTGGCCGATCTCACCAGCGCCTGCACATCTTTGGGGAAACAACTTCCGCCATACCCGATCCCGGGAAATAAGAATCGTTTACCGATCCTTTCATCACTCCCGATACCCCGGCGAACCATGTCCACATCTGCACCCAGCTTTTCACAAAGCCTCGCAATTTCATTCATGAAAGATATCTTGGCAGCGAGAAAAGAATTGGCTGCATATTTGGTCAGCTCGGCTGAACGTTCATCCATAAAGATCACCGGGTTGCCCTGTCGTACAAAAGGACCATAGAGTTCATTCATCAGTTTTTTGGCTCTTTCTGATTGGGTGCCGATGATGACCCGGTCGGGTTTCATAAAATCTTCCACTGCCACACCTTCCCTTAAAAACTCGGGATTGGACACCACGTCGAATTCTCCTTTATAATTTGCTGCAATGGCAGCATGAACTTTTTCAGCAGTACCGACGGGCACCGTGCTTTTGTCGATGATCACTTTATATGCTGTCATGATCTTTCCCAACTCTCCCGCGACTCCCAAAATATATTTCAGATCGGCAGAACCATCTTCTCCGGGCGGCGTAGGTAAGGCAAGGAAAATAACTTCAGCATCCCTGATACCATCGGAAAGTTCCGTAATAAAATGCAGTCGTTCCTCTTTCAGGTTGCGCAGGAATAATTTTTCAAGACCGGGTTCATAGATGGTTATTTCACCATTTCTCAGCTTATTGACCTTGACAGCATCAATATCCACACAGGTCACATCATTTCCCGTTTCGGCAAAACAGGTACCTGTTACCAGTCCAACATATCCTGTACCAACAACCGTAATTTTCATCTGTAATTATTAATTATAGATTATTATTTATTAACAAACTCAGATACTTTTTTTGTTATAAAAAGTAATTGCTCTTCATCCAATTCAGTATGTATAGGCAATGAAATGACTCTTTCCGTCAGCCAGTCTGTCACCGGCATGGATTGAGATGCCACATCGAATTGTTCAAACATTTTTTGACGATGACCGGGCACCGGGTAATAGATCATCGATGGAATATTATTATCTGCAAGATACTGATGAAGCCCGTCACGGTCAATACCCTCCAATACCAGCGTATATTGGTGGAACACGTGTTGAGAATAAGCGGCCCTGTATGGTGTCTTTATTTTTGCCGTTTCCGCAAATGCCATATCATAATAATCAGCTGCTTTCCTGCGGGCCGCAATATATTCATCCAGGTGTTTGAGTTTGATATCAAGAATAGCAGCCTGTATAGTATCCAGCCGGCTGTTGCACCCGACCAGGTCATGATAATACCTTTTGCTCTGGCCATGATTGGCGATCATTTTCATTTTTGCCGCCAATTCATCATCATCGGTAAAAATAGCTCCCCCGTCACCAAAAGCGCCCAGGTTTTTTGAAGGATAAAATGAAGTGGTGCCGATATGCCCGATGGTTCCGGTTTTCTTTTTGGTATGATCTGAAAAAAAATAGTCGCACCCGATGGCCTGCGCATTATCTTCAATCACGTACAGGTTATGTTTTTTTGCTATGGCCATGATCTCTTCCATGGGAGCGGCCTGTCCGTATAAATGAACCGGGACAATGGCTTTTGTCCTGGGTGTGATGGCTTTTTCCAATGCTGACGCATCTATGCAGAATGTACGGGCATCCACTTCCACAAATACGGGGGTCAGTTTCAGCAGGGCGATCACTTCGGTGGTGGCAATATAGGTAAAGGAAGGTGTGATCACTTCATCACCGGGCTGAAGCCCCAGCGCCATCATCGCGATCTGCAAAGCATCGGTACCATTGGCGCAGGGGATCGTATGCTTTACACCGAGATAAGTACCGAGATGACCGGCAAATTCCTGGACCGGTTTCCCGTTGATAAAGGCAGTGCTTTCGATGACATCAATAACAGTCTTATCCACTTCGGGTTTTATCTTATGATACTGGGTCCTGGTGTCGACCATTTGTATGGGACGCATGAAAAAGAAAGTTTAAAATTGAAACACGCTAAAAAGAGTCAAATTAGTCATATAAGTCATAGGGGTCATATTAGTCAAATAAGAATATACTTTACAATCGAACTGTAAATCAGGGATCGGCGAAGCTGACCTATTTGAACCATTTGACTTATATGACCTTATAATAGTGAGCAAAAATAGCAAAATACGGGTAGTTTATGAGATTGCAATTTTTTTGGTAGTATCTCCTTTTCAACAATGCTGCATTTGTATTAGCCGGGATTTTGCACACGGATGACAAAGATGCAACGGATAAACACGGATAGATTCTGCCAAGCAGAATTAAGAATCCGTGTACATCCTTCCAACCCGTGTCATCCGTGTTCTGTATTTTTTGGAATAATAAAACGTAACCTGAATTACAAACTTTATTTTTGTTTCTTTGTTAAACCCTGTCAATTGGCGGTTGTACTTTACAATATATTTCTCTTTTTTTTCAAAGCAGGAATTCATGTGGCCTCTCTCTTCAATGCCAAGGCAAAGAAATGGGTTGCCGGAAGAAGATCGGTTTTTGAAAAACTGGAAAATGCAATATCTCCCGGTGAAAAGATCATCTGGTTTCACTGCGCTTCCCTGGGTGAATTTGAACAAGGTAAACCGATCATTGAAAGGCTCAAGGCACAAGGTACAGGGCACAAGATCCTTTTAACTTTCTTTTCTCCTTCCGGGTACGAAGCGCAAAAAGATTACAAAGGGGCCGACTGGGTCTATTATTTACCGATCGACGGGCCGGTCAATGCAAAAAAATTCCTCGAAATCGTACATCCCTCCCTGGTCATTTTTGTCAAATATGAGTTCTGGTATTATTACCTGAAGAAGATCAAATACCGTAATATTCCCCTGTTGCTGGTCTCCGCCCTGTTCAGGAAAGACATGCCTTTCTTTAAATGGTACGGGGGACTGCAACGGAAAATGCTTTCCCGTTTTAATCACTTGTTTGTTCAGGATGAGCGATCAAAAAAATGGATCAGTGAGATCGGCCTGGCTGATATATGTTCCGTATCCGGCGATACCCGGTTCGACCGGGTTATTGAAATTGCCGGTCAATGGAAACCCATTCCGGCTATTGAACAATTTATTGGCGACAGTAAAGCTATTGTAGCCGGCAGTACCTGGCCCGAAGATGAAGAAGTATTACAAAAAGCATTTGCATCCCTTCATGATCCTTCCCTGAAATTGATCATCGCCCCGCACGAGATCAGTGAAAAACATTTGGCTGATCTTGAAAAACTTTTTCCCAACTCAATACGTTTTTCCAGGCTAACGACTAACGACTACCGATTCACTACTCCCGACTCACTACTCCCCACTCCCCACTTACCACTCCCCACTTGCCTTCTTATCGACAACATCGGGATGCTTTCCCGCCTGTATAAATATGCTGAAATAACGTATATAGGAGGTGGTTTAAAGTCGAAAGGCGTGCATAACATGCTGGAAGCTGCCGTATATAATAAGCCGGTTGTAACAGGGCCTTTTTATGAAAAATATGCGGAAGCCATTGAATTGGTCAAATGCAGGGGAGGTATCGTAATAAAAAATGAAACAGAGCTGGCCAGTTGCTTCTCTGATTTATTGCAAAACGCAAATGGATGTTATGAAATTTCCTCAAAAGCCGCAGGGGATTATGTAAAAGCGAATGCAGGTGCTACCCAGAAAATAATCCGCTTCATTCAGGAAAAACGTCTTTTGACCAGTTGATCAAAGTGCTGAACGGAAGGATGATCCTTGTTCCACCCCAGTTTTGTTTTCAGTTCACGGCTGATCCAGAATTCCGCTTCAGCATATATATTAAAACTGTTGATCGTTTTGATGCTGCGTTCATACATGGTCTCATCACCGCGGAACAGGTCATTGATCAATAAGAAGCGGTCGTTTATCCCTATCGCTTTGCGAAGGTCTTTCACAGGAGTTTCTTTCAGCACTTCCACCAGTTCGGTCTTCCCCTGCCTCAGCTTATCATTCAATGATTCGGGTTGGGCCAGGGCATCATTCACTTCTTTACCGGGCTCTTTGGGCTGATGCGATAAAGTGGGTATCTCATTCATGGGGTCAAATATCATATCCAGTTGCCCGTTTCGCTGTACCACAGATAGTGAACCGTTATCCACCAATATTTTTTCTTTGACTTCCTGGACAGGTTTTTCAACAGGCCGGGGCGCATATTTTTCATAACCGGCAGCCACACCAACCACATTTGAAATTGGAAGTACCACCGCCACTTTTGCGGTACCCAGGCTTTGCCGGGTGTCCGACTTCAGTTTGTTCAGTTCAAACTGTAATAACTGGACAGTTCCCAGCAGGAGGGCCGGGTCAGCCTGTTGCTGAAACTGTTCATTTAATTTGCTGATGAGGGCTTCTATTCGTTCCATTCTGTATTTTTGACCGCTGATGAAAAAGGATGTTTTGTAACTAATAACAGATAACGTTCCTGTTGTTCCTAAAATTACAAACAGTTTGCCAATAAAGTCAGTATCATTTTCATAAACGAAATCTTAACAATGTTTATTGAACCCAACACCAGCGGCCAGCGCCGGGGAAGTATCGAAGTGATCTGCGGATCCATGTTCAGCGGCAAGACCGAAGAACTCATCCGCCGTCTCAAAAGAGTGAAGATCGCCAACCTGAAAGTAGAGATCTTTAAACCGGCGATTGATACCCGGTATGACCAGGTAAAGATCGTTTCCCATGATGCCACGGCCATACAATCCACGCCCGTTAATCATTCCCGGAAAATAATTGAGATGGCCGGCGATGTGGATGTGATCGGGATCGATGAGGCCCAGTTCTTTGATGAAGACATTGCGGATGTTTGCGATGAACTGGCATTCCGCGGCATCCGGGTCATTGTGGCCGGTCTGGATATGGATTACCTGGGTAAGCCATTCGGGCAAATGCCTTATATCATGGCCAAGGCCGATTATGTGACCAAACTCCATGCGATCTGTATGAAATGCGGGCATATTGCCAATTACTCATACCGCAAGATTTCCAACGAGGACCAGGTGATGCTGGGCGCGATGGATGTATATGAACCGAGGTGCAGGAAGTGTTATACTGAGAAATGAATAATAAGAAATAAGAAATGAAAAAGGAGAAAGTGGTTTAAAGCAAAATGATCACTAATTCATGAGGTCACCCCGATTGAAGGAAACTAATAAACCAATTAACCAACAAACCAACTTACCTCGCTTTCCCTTTTATCTTAGTCTTTGCTTTTATTTCAAAACTTTTTCCGGCAGCATCCGCAGTCATTTTCATTTCCTGGTCGGAATCAACCACCAGGCCCAGGCGGCTGTCAACAACGATGGTTCCTTTGATGTTACCTTTGACATTCATTTTTTCTTCAATGGACTCCACCTTTGTATTTTCTTCCAGGGTAACCATGTCCCCTTCTATGTCGGTGACTTTATAAGTGGAAGAATAGGCGCCACCCATTTCCCCGGTAACCTTTGAATTTTTTTGCCAGCTGTCACCTACTTTTACTTCTTTGTTGGGAAATATGTAGAATATTCTTTCCAACTGGCCCTTTGTTTTTTCCGCATTGAATTGTTTGCCAAATTCCTTTCTCATTTCTTCCCTTTCCTTTTCATCCATGTCCATGGAATCTACAATGTTGTTCGCCATATTCTCAAACCCTGCAACTTCCAGGATCTTACCTTCGGCATCCACCTTCATGGTGAATTTCTGACCTTTGATCGCACCGAATAAACTGTTGATCGCTTTCATCGGGTCTTTGCCATCCTCTGTCTTACCCAGGCTGGGCAAAGGTTTATCGGTATCTATGTCAAGGTTCATGCCCGCCACACCCATTTTCATTTTAAACCGGTCAATAACAGAAGTGATCGTCTTGACATCATCTTTTTCATCGGTTACATCCATGGAATAATAAAATGACATATCCATTTGTATTTTCTGTCCCAAAACATCCTGGTCCATACTCGTGGTCATTTCATAATCATAACCCTTCCCGTTTTCAAAATTGAATTTCAGCAATTTGGCTGCGGAAGAAGACTTGCCCGTGGTCTGGCATGAATCCATTGTCATCATACCGATCAGGGCCAGAGAAATAATTAACAGGAGATTGATTTTTTTCATTTTTGCAGAATTTGAAGGGCCAAATTAAAATATAATATCGGAACTGAAACGTGTTTTAGCAGTATTTTCGCAGTAAACCGGTTTTATCCATTCAACCCGCCAAATATTCACACTTTTTAAGAAAGACCTCTTGCTTGAGATCAGGCAGCAGTATAGCTTTTACGGGATCCTGCTGTATATCGGCTCTACGATCTTTGTTTTATACATGTCCATGAATGAACCGGAAAGCAAGGTATGGAACGGGTTGTTCTGGGTGATACAATTATTTATCTGCATCAATGCCGTGGCCAAAAGCTTTTTACAGGAAAACCGGGGGCGTATGTTATATTTTTATTCAATTACCAGTCCGGGCCATTTTGTATTGGCTAAATTATTGTTCAATTCCCTGCTGATGTTGGTTATGAGTATGCTGAGCCTTTTTTTATTCACGCTGTTCCTCGGTAATCCTATTCAAAAAGCGGGACCCTTCATCGGCCTGGTACTGCTTGGTGGATGGAGCTTAAGTCTTGTTTTTACCTTTTTAGCCGCGATCGCCGCAAAAGCACAGCAAAATGCAGCTATCATGGCGGTACTTGGTTTCCCTTTAATTATTCCTCAATTACTATTGCTCATGCGTTTATCCAACGCAGCCTTTGCTCCCTTGCTGACCATACCTTTAAACACTATTCTCTTATTAATTGCGCTGGATTTCATGGTGATATTACTGGCCGTGATCCTGTTCCCGTTTCTCTGGAAAGACTAATGAATAATGTACAGAAAAAAAACTGAAGTCGGATAACGTGTCCCATACTTTTTCATTTCTTATTTTTGATTTCTTATTCTTTATTTCTTGGGTTTTCCCCTTATTTTTGCCCCTCTTTACCCGCCCCGGCGGTACAACATGGACCATTGATAGCCGACAAGAACTATATGCACAAGTCCTGGTGGAAGATCGCAAGTATCATCTTGCTTCTTTATACGTTTATTGGCGGTTTTTTACTGGACGTCCCACATTTGCCAGCTTTGCAGGAAACGATCCGTAATCTTTATTTCCATGTGTGCATGTGGTTCGGCATGATGATCCTGTTTACGGTTTCCGTAATTAATTCCATCCGTTACTTACGTACATTCAGCATTAAATATGATATCTATGCCCGGCATTATGCAGCAGTAGGGATTTTGTTTGGCATATTGGGTTATTCCACCGGCGCTATCTGGATGAGTTATACCTGGGCCGATCCGAACAACCCGGCTTTTGATTCGTTCAGCGCCATTGCAAGGGAACCCAAACTGATCGGTGCAGCGATCGCCCTGCTGATCTATTTTGCTTATATGGTCCTGAGGGATTCCATTAATGATATGGATAAAAAAGCAAGAATAAGTTCGGTGTACAACATTTTTGCCTATGCCATGTTATTTCCCGCAATCTGGATCATTCCAAGGTTGCTGCCCAGCCTGCACCCGGGTTCCGAAGGCAATAACCCTGCCCTTGATACAAAAGATATAGACAACAGGATGAGAATGGTGTTTTATCCCGCCGTACTTGGCTGGACCTTATTGGGTGTCTGGATCACCACGATCAGAATACGGATAAACTTATTAAAAGAACAAAAGTTGATGTCATGAAGCATCTAAAAAAAATATTTTCCTTGCTGGCTGTCCTGCTGGTTTCAATCATTGGCTTTGCTCAGGATAAGAAAGTGGAAATGGCAGACCTTATGCGCAGCAACGGCAGGATCTACGTGGTCGTGGCGGTTGTGGTAACCATACTCCTTGGCCTGATACTTTATCTATGGCGCCTGGACAGAAAGATCAGTAAACTTGAACAATAAACTTTGGGCTAATAGCTAATGGCTAACTGCTAAAGGCCAAACAAAAATAAACATTCAGTTATGACAGACAAACATTACAGCTTTTTCGGGGCGGTTGAAAAAAGTTTTGATAAAGCTGCCGAATACACCAAATGGGACAAAGGAATCCTGGCACAGATCAAAGAATGCAATGCGGTTTACCAGATGCGTTTCCCGGTAAAAAGGGATGACGGAAGTATACAGGTCATTGAAGCATACCGGGTGCAACACTCCCATCACAAAACACCCTGCAAGGGAGGTATCCGTTTTGCAGCCGAAGTGAACCAGGATGAAGTGATGGCCCTGGCCGCACTGATGACCTATAAATGTGCCATCGTCAATGTACCCTTCGGGGGCGCAAAAGGAGGTATCCGGATCAATCCGCGGAAATATTCTCCCTATGAACTTGAAAAAATTACCCGCCGGTATACGGCCGAATTGATCAAGAAAAAGTTCATCGGCCCCGGTACAGATGTGCCGGCCCCTGATTACGGAACGGGTGAAAGAGAAATGGCCTGGATACTGGACACCTATTCGGCTATGCATCCGGGTGAGATCGATGCGGCCGGTTGTGTGACCGGCAAGCCCATTACACAGGGTGGCGTCCGCGGCCGCCGCGAAGCAACGGGTCTCGGTGTATTTTTTGGCCTGCGCGAAGTATGCAATATGCCGGATGTAATGGAGAAACTCGGGTTGACCGTTGGCGTGGAAGGAAAAAAAGTGATCGTACAGGGTTTGGGCAATGTTGGATATCACAGCGCTAAATTCTTCCAGGATGCCGGTTCAAAGATCATCGCACTGGCAGAATATGAAGGTGCTATCTGGAATGACAATGGGTTAGATGTGGATGAAGTTTTCAATCACCGTAAAAAGACCGGTTCCATCTTAAACTTTCCCGGTGCAAACAATTTTGAAAAAAACGGCGATGCCCTGGAAATGGAATGCGATATCCTGATCCCTGCTGCACTGGAGAATGTTATTGACGGTGATAATGCTCCGAAAGTCAAAGCAAAAATTATCGGGGAAGCGGCCAACGGCCCCCTGACACCGGAAGCCGATGAAATTTTCAACAAAAAAGGAATACTGGTTGTACCGGATATGTACCTGAATGCGGGTGGCGTTACTGTTTCTTATTTTGAATGGCTGAAGAATCTCAGCCATGTCCGCTATGGCCGTTTGGAAAAAAGATTTACCGAAAACCTGAATGCCCGTATCCTCGGTCAGATGGAAGAACTGAGCGGCAAAAAAGCGGAAAACAACGAAAGAGAATTCATATTGCACGGACCGGATGAAGTGGATCTTGTTTACAGCGGGCTGGAAGAGACCATGATCAATGCCACGCACGAGATCATGAATGCATGGAAAGCCAACCCCGAAATACCGGATATGCGAACAGCCGCCTATGTGGTTGCGATCAATAAAGTGGGAACGAGTTATGCTGAACTGGGGATTTTCCCGTAACCTCATCCCCAAACCTTCTCCACCAGAGGAGAAGGGGGAAGGAAGAAAAAACCAATTGCTTATCAAGGATCCCGTTTACGAAAGTGGACGGGATTTTTGTTTGGGACCTGTTTATTTTGGCATAATAAAGAGTACTTTATATAACAACAATATTGTTGCTCATTAAAACCAATCACAAAAATGAAAAATTTATACCCATGGACGGCAGTCCCGGTATTTATTCCTGACAGAAGTATGCAGTTAGAAAAAATGATTACCAAACCTCTGTGTAACCCGGTATAGCTGTGTTGAAAATTTTGTTGAGATTGCTTCTGATAAAATATCTGAACAGTATTACGTAAATACGTTTATTTCAAACGCAACTCATCCAAAACAATTCCCGTCCATATAACCACCTTTCGATTCAATAACAAAAACATTACCTTCGTTATCCAAAAATCAAAAAAATGAAGACTTTATTTATTGCCGTACTGAGTATGATCATGGTTTCTGCCCATGCACAAACAGCCGATGCCATCATTCAGAAATATTCCGCAAATATGGGCGGGCTTGATGCATTGAATAAGATCACTTCCGCCAAAATAACCGGAACCGTTACTGCCCAGGGTAATGATCTGCCGCTCACCCTGCAGATCATCAATGGTAAAGCCATGCGTACTGATGTGGAAGCCATGGGACAATCCATTACCAATTGTTATAACAACGGTAAAGGCTGGAAGCTCAATCCTTTCCAGGGCGCCCCCGTTCCGACTGAGGTCAGCGGTACCGAATTAAATGATTTTAAGATCCAGTGCAGCCTGGCCAGCCCATTGATGGATTACAAGGCAAGGGGGCACCAGGTGGAATTGCTGGGAGAAGAAACGGTCGAGGGTGTAAAAACATTCAAGATCAAACTGACGAGCAAGGATGACGGAAGGGTAACAACCTATTTTCTTTCCATAACGGATTACACACTTATTAAATCGGCTACCAACCGCACCATCCAGGGCCAGGAAATGGAAGTGGAATCCTGGTACAGTGATCTCAAAGAAATGGACGGTGTAAAATTCTTTATGACAAAAATGTCCACCATTGAAGGGAAGGAGTTCCAGTCCATCAAATATGATAATATCAAACTGAATGTGCCGGTGGATGAGAAGATATTTGAAATGCCGAAATAAAATTTAACGGCTGATTATTTTACCACAGATTACACATATTTAGGCACAGATTTCACCGTGTAATCTGTGGTTAAACCCTGTATGGGCTTTTTATTTCCATCCGGGAATCTCATTGATTGATTGAAGGCCCTTGTTTTCCTTTTGCCATGCATAAGCTGATTTTCCATTCGTGATAATAATATATTGCACAGGTACGCTGATATGATATCGCAGCACCTGTCGCAAAACTGCTTCATCCAGTTTTACGTCACCTGCTTTACACTCGATCATCATCCATGGCTGATGGTCTGTATCAAAGACCAGTATGTCAAAACGTTTTTTCAACTCCCCTACCTGGATTTCTTTTTCAAGGGCAATCAGGGCGGCAGGATATTTTTTTATCTGAATAAGGTATTGAACAAAATTCTGCCGCACCCATTCTTCCGGGGTAAGCACCAGCCATTTTTTGCGAAGGGAATCAAAAATGAATTCTTTATTCCCTTCTTCTTTAATGCGAAAGCCAGGTACAGGGTAATTGATAACGACCATGGTTCAAAAGTATTGATTAAATTCGCTGATAAGACGGAAAGACAGAAAGACGGAAAGTCAGAAAGAC
>CAZQGZ010000063.1:15872-17420 GCA_964592935.1 uncultured Chitinophaga sp.
CAGAAAGACGGAAAGTCAGAAAGACTATTCACTATTGAAGAATGATTCTTCCGGACTCCCGGTCTTCCGGTCTTCCGGACTTCCGGTCTTTCGGACTTCCCGACTTCCGGACTTTTAACAAAACCAAATCATGAAAACAAAAGAAGAAATCGTAAAAAACTGGTTGCCCCGTTATACGGGGGAATTACTGGAAAATTTTGGTCAGTATATCCTGCTCACCAATTTCAGTAATTATGTAAACCTGTTTGCCGAATGGAATAAAGTGAAAATAACCGGAGAAGGCAAACCCATGCAATGCGCCACGGCGGATAATATCACTATCATTAATTTTGGCATGGGCAGTCCCACCGCAGCAACCATCATGGACCTTCTTTCTTCCATACAGCCCAAAGCAGTACTTTTCCTCGGCAAATGCGGGGGCCTGAAGAAAAGAAATAAATTGGGAGACCTGATATTGCCCATTGCAGCCATTAAAGGTGAAGGGACATCCAATGATTATTTTCCTGCTGAAGTTCCCGCATTACCAGCTTTTGCTTTGCAGAAAGCAGTATCAACGACGATCCGCGATTATGGCGTGGATTACTGGACAGGAACCGTATACACCACCAACCGCCGGGTCTGGGAACATGACGAACCATTCAAAGAATACCTTCAAAAAATAAGAGCATATGCTGTCGATATGGAAACAGCAACCATATTCACGGTAGGATTTTTCAATAAAATACCAACCGGAGCTTTATTACTGGTCAGTGATCAGCCCATGGTTCCGGACGGCGTGAAAACAGAAGAAAGCGATAAGAGTGTAACGGAACAATTTGTGAAGACCCACCTGAAGATCGGGATAGATTCGCTGAAACAACTGATGAACGATGGCATGACGGTAAGACATTTGAAATTCTAAATTTCAGCACCATGAAACTTTTCTTTTATTTATCCTGCATATTCCTGTTCATTACAGCAGAAAACTGCAACAACAAAGAAAAAGAAGCAACCCGGTACAAAGGCAAACTGGAAGTGAAGGGAATTTGCATGAACTATACGATCCGCTTGCTGGAGGGACAAATGGATACAGCCCTGGTCAGCGCCAACTGGACCGATGAAGTGACCGGGAAACAATATGTAAATGTATTCGGCCTGGGAAGTCCCTGTAATTTCCCCTCAACCATCAAAGAAGGAGATGAGTTTAATTTTATCATCGATACAAAAACAAAACAGGACTGTGCCGTTTGCATGGCTTATTATCCCACGCCACCAAAGAAATTATCCATTAAAGTAATTGAAAAATAAAACCGCAAAGAAAATATCCGGGCGGCGGCAGGTAAAAACTGAATGAAACCTCTTTTAGAAATAAAAAACCTCTCTGTTGATTTTATTGCGGATTCCGGAATAACCCATGCGTTAAAAAACATTTCGCTGACCGTTAACCGGGGCGAGGTAGTGGCCCTGGTGGGTGAATCCGGCTCGGGCAAATCGGTAACCTCGCTTTCCGTTTTACAACTGCTCCCCTCTCCTCCTGCAAAATATGCAAGCGGTGAAATACTTTTTTCA
>CAZQGZ010000064.1:0-17403 GCA_964592935.1 uncultured Chitinophaga sp.
AATGTAGCTGACAGCTAATAGCTAAAAGCTAATGGCTAAATAGCTCAAATTATTTGGTATTTCCCCCCTTCATGGTTACCTTTGCCCTCCCTAAAAATCAGCATTATGAACGCCGTAGCATACATACATGAGCAATTGACTGCGAAGAAGGATTTCCCGGCCTTTAAGCCAGGTGATAATATTACTGTGAATTACAAGATCATTGAAGGAAATAAAGAAAGGATACAGTCCTTTAAAGGTGACGTTATCAAGAAGCAGGGCACCGGACACACGGCCAGTTTTACGGTTCGCAAAATATCTGATGGAATCGGAGTTGAAAGGATCTTCCCTTTTTATTCGCCTAACATTGATTCAATCGAGTTGAATAAAACAGGACATGTACGCCGCGCCAAACTTTTTTACCAGCGCAAACGCAGCGGTAAGAGTGCCCGGATCCGTGAAAAAAGAATGGCAACCGAAGCTGCGGAATAATTTTTCAGCATTCATTTTCAAAGCCCCCGGTACCCGGCCAAACCGAATTAAGGGGTCTTTTTATTTGTTCCCGTTTCTTTTCAACTAATAATTCCGTTTTTTTTCATTAGTTACTATCTTTACTCCTTAATTTTTTGATTATGATACAACCTGTTTTACTGGGTGCACTGGGTACGAATGAAATCATTATCATCCTGGTGATCGTATTGCTCCTGTTTGGCGGCAAAAAAATCCCGGAGTTGATGCGGGGATTGGGTAAAGGTGTCAGGGAATTCAATGATGCCAAAAGCAATGTGAAGAAAGAGATTGAAGAAAGTGCAAGCGATATAAAAAACTCGCCCAACACCTGATAACGATCCTGCTCTTTTTTCATCCACCCCAAAAAGATCCCGCTTTTGTTTGATTTCTCTTGCATTGAGCAATATCATGCCCAATTACAGGAAGGAAAAATAACCTGTTTGCAGGCAGTTGAACATTACCTGCAACAAATCCAACTTTCAACACACCTGAATGCTTTTACAGCTATTTATGCTGAAGAATCCTTGTTTCGTGCAAAGCAACTGGATGAACTCAGAAAATCCGGTAAAGTTCCGGGGAAACTTCATGGTGTTGTCATCGGTTTGAAAGATGTTATTTGTTACAAAGATCATCCTGTTACAGCCGCGTCTGCTATTTTAAAAAATTTTTATTCTGTTTATTCTGCAACTGTCGTAGAACGAATGCTTGATGAGGAAGCCATCATAATCGGTAGTTGCAACTGTGATGAATTTGCAATGGGTTCTACCAACGAAAATTCAGTTTATGGAAACGTGTTGAATGCATTGGATGAAACCAGGGTGCCCGGTGGTTCTTCCGGGGGATCGGCTGTTGCGGTACAGGCAGGACTTTGTATGATCTCCCTCGGAAGCGATACGGGGGGATCTGTCCGTCAGCCTGCCGATTTTTGCGGAATAATCGGTTTGAAGCCGACCTACGGCAGAATTTCCCGCAATGGCCTGGTTGCTTATGCTTCTTCATTTGACCAGGTTGGTATTTTCGGAAAAAATATTACGGATGTGGCGCTGACGCTTGAAGTACTGTCAGGTCCCGATGAGTTCGACAGCACGGTTTCACTACAAGGTGTGCCACTATATTCAAAGGATCTTGTAACAGAAAGAAAATTCCGTTTTGCATATTTTGAGCAGGCATTGGATCACCCGGCCCTTGACCGGGAAATAGCTTCATCCATCCGGGAAAAAATTACACAATTAGAAAAAGAAGGTCATACTGTCAAAAATGTTGGATTTGATCTGCTGGATTATATTGTTCCCGCATATTATATTTTAACAACAGCTGAAGCTTCTTCCAATCTTTCCAGGTATGATGGTACCAGGTTTGGTAATCGCGGTTCTTTTGTCATTCCTGAAACCGGCCCCGTTGGTTTAACAGAATTTTATAAAAGAACAAGATCGGAAGGATTTGGCAAAGAAGTGAAAAGAAGGATCATGCTGGGCACATTTGTATTAAGCGCCGGTTATTACGATGCTTATTATACACGTGCCCAAAAAGTGAGAAAACTGCTTTTTGAAAAAACACAATTGATCTTCAGCGATTTTGACTTTATTTTACTACCCAACTCCCCTGTTACTGCTTTCAAAAAAGGAGAAAAACTGAATGATCCCATTGCCATGTACCTTGCTGATATTTACACGGTATTGGCCAACCTGACCGGAATTCCGGCGATCTCCTTACCCCTCTTCAAACATAGCAATGGCATGCATTTCGGCCTGCAGGTGATGTCAAACCGTTTTAATGAAGTATCTTTGCTGCAGGTTTCAAACCTCCTTTTAACAAAAAATATTATATAAACAATTAATAATCAATTGTTTTTGAGAAAATTAAAGCAGATATCGATCATGGGGATCCTGGGTTTCACGCTGGTTCAGGCAACCAGAGCCACGGGGATTCAAAAACAATTTAACAGCCAACCTGTGATTATTGATACCAGCATTAATAAAGATTCTTCAGGCCTGGTTCCCTTAAAGGACCCTAAACAGGATTTTACAGACCTATTTACCACGGCTGTTACTGGTGACCAGTTTAATGGTGCCAGGCTAAATCCCATGGCCATTCGTTTTGTGGAAGATTATATTTCCAGGAACAAGAAAGGTTTTTTAGCTATGAAAGAATGGGCCCGGCCTTACCTGGATATGATGGATGATGTATTAACCCAGCATGGACTTCCCAAAGAGCTGAAATATCTTGCTGTCATAGAATCCGGTTTGAAATACAATGCAATTTCATGGAGCGGGGCTGTAGGGCCATGGGCATTGATACCTGCGGCAGCAAAACAGTATGGATTGAACATTTCCCGGCACAACGACGAGAGACTGGATTACTATAAAAGCACCCATGCGGCCTCCAGCCTGCTGACCGATCTGTATGCCCGGTACGGTGACTGGTTATTGGTCATTGCCGCTTATAACGGAGGCCCCGGCAATGTTGATAAAGCGATCAAAAAAAGCGGGGGAAGCAGGGATTTCTGGACTTTGCAATATTACCTGCCCAACGAATCCATGAATCACGTAAAAAAATTTATCGCCACGCATTATATCATGGAAGGTGAAGGAGGAGTTACTACGGTTACCAAAAATGAAATGAAAGATATTTTGTTAAATACGAATGTCAACCTCAGTGAAGAAGAACTGAAAAATTCAAGGGTTCAAACCGTGTTTGGCAGGTATAACTCTTTTGTTATTACCAGGTACATCGCCATGGATCAAACAACTTTTAACCGGTACAACCCGGGTTTTGATAACCAGGTTGCCATCCACAGCAACTATGAACTCAGGTTGCCCAATGAAAAGATGGATGTCTTCCTCACCAAAAAAACAGAAATATTGAACGAATCCATGCAATTGTTGCTGAAGTCTGCCAATAGCGGAACGCAATAAATCCCGGTCAAAGATCCAGTGCTTTCTTCATCGCTTCAGCCTTTAATAAACATTCATCCCATTCTTTTTCAGGATCACTGTAAAAAGTTATTCCCGATCCGGCCAGGAATGAAAGGTATTCTGCCGATTCATTATACAGGATGCTCCGGATAACCACATTAAAATCAAAATCACCTCCGGGTGTAATATAACCGACCGCCCCGGAAAATATTCCCCTTTTCGTTTTTTCATACTGTTCGATCAGTTCCATCACTCTTTTCTTGGGTGCCCCGGTCATGGAACCCATCGGGAATACAGCCGTCATGATGTCGCGAAATAAAACATCTTGTTTTAACTCGCCGCTGATGGTGGAAATCATCTGGTGCACCTGCGGGAATGAATAAATTCCAAATAATTCGTCTACACGGACGGTTCCTTCTTTACAAACCTTTGCCAGGTCGTTTCTGACGAGGTCAACTACCATTACATTTTCGGAACGGTCTTTGGCGCTGTTTAACAACCCTTCTTTACTCAACCGGTCTTTTTGTTCATCGTCTTTTTCTCTCTTTGATGTTCCTTTTATGGGCTGTGATAATATCTTATTGCCCTGCTTTTTTACAAACCGTTCCGGGCTGGCACAAATCAGCCACCGGTTATTCAATCTATACAAAGCAGAAAAGGGATTGGGAGAAAAAAAACTCAATTTTTTATAAACAGCAACAGGGTCTATCCGGGCATTCTCAGCAAAAAATTCCTGGCAAAAATTTATTTCATAGCAATCACCCCTGTGGATATGCTCCTTTAATTGTTCAATGATCCGGATATATTCTTCTTTTGAAATCCTGCTTTGTATGTCAAAGGTTTTCCTGACCGGTGACACCGGCAAAACCTGACTGCTGATCGCTGCGAATATCTTCCCGGGGTCTTCCGCATCAATGTTCATTTCTTTTTCATTGAAACGGATCATTATCTCCGGCTCGAAAAAGTATAAACCGGGAAACCCGATCCTGTCGGGATGAGAGGAAGAAAGTTTTTCAATTTCATTTTTCAGATCATAACCCAGGTGGCCAAAGATCCATGAACCGGTCAGACGGGGACCGACAGACCGTGAAGTTTCTGAAATTAGCTCCTGCAACTTTTCAAGCGCATGTCCCGCGTCGGCTATTACATACCGTCTTACCCCTGCCGCAAGCAAACACTCTACAGAATGTGGCTCTGAACGGTATTGTTGATTATCCAAAAAACAAAAAGTGTCGAACCGATTTGCCCAGTTCAACACTTTTTCCTTTACCTGCTCAAAATCACTGATCGTAAAAGTGCAGTTAGTTAAAGTTGGTGTGATCAATTTAATATTTTCCCGTTGAAAGGGATTGGGGTTTAATAATCATCCTCTTCATCATCATCATAGTCCTTATCATTAAAGAGGTCCTTAAATTCATCATCCTCAAAATTAAAATCATCATCCGCGCCTTTTTTCCCCCCGGGCCCTGCTTTCTTGATTTTTGATTTGGGAACATCAAACTCCTCGAAATCGGGATCCCATTCTTCTTCTTCTTCCGGTTTTTCCCAGTCATCGGGTCCGTCATCAACTTCATCGTCGTCATCATCATCATCATCTTTTTTTGCTTTGGATGATGCAACAGTCTTCCCGGTCTTTTTGGACACAGGAGCCGAATCTATATCATCATCCAGATCATCTTCATCATCTTCTTCCATTTGCTTTGCGGGCCTGGAAGAATTTTTTTTAGCAGAATCTTTTCCAGAAGCTGAACCCGTTTTCCCGGTGGATTTTTTTTCCTTATCAGGTTTTGTCGCCATAATCAAAAAAGGATTATAGATGTAAAATTTCAGCGAAGTTTTTAAACCTCCAAATTTTTAAAACATTTTTTTTGCCCTTCGCCATGCTTCCACGACTTTCGTAAGGACAAACAGGGTTACAATTTTAGCCAACCTGTATGATTTGCTCCCTTTCCGGGCCGTTTGATATATAATGTATCCTGACCCCGAGATATTCATTGATGAAATTTACATAGGCTTTCATGGTATCAGGCAAGCCCGCATACGAATTCGCTGCACTGCTGGAAGTATTCCATCCGGCAAATTTTTTATACAAAGGTTCAGGTTGCTGCCTGTCCATCTGGAATGGGATTTCCCTGCTTTCCTTTCCATTGATCATATAAGACGTACATACCTCCAGTTCCCTGAAAGCATCCAGTACATCTGCCTTGGTCATAACTATTTTTGTTACCCCGTTGATCATGCAGGCGAACTGAAGCGCCACCAGGTCAATCCACCCGCAGCGTCTTGGTCTCCCGGTGGTAGCGCCGAATTCATTACCGGTTTTTCTCAACGCTTCCCCGGTTTCATTATCCTGTTCTGTTGGAAAAGGTCCACTGCCTACCCGGGTGCAATACGCTTTGGTAACACCGATCACATCCCTGATCTTTTGAGGTGCCAAACCGAGACCGCTGCATACACCGGCCGATATGGTACTGGAAGATGTGACGTAGGGGAAAGTGCCAAAGTCAATATCAAGCATGCTCCCCTGCGCTCCTTCGGCGAGGATTTTTTTTCCTGCATTCAACTGGTTATTTATAAAATATTCCCCGTTCACAATATTCAGTTGCTTCAAAAATTCAAGCGCCTCAAAAAATTCTTCCTCCCAGGTTGTTATGTCCTCCTGGAAATTAAAATTATCGAGCAGGCGCTGGTGTTTCAACCTGAGCTTGATATAGGCTGTTGTAAAATTTTTATCAAGCAGGTCTCCCACCCGCAAACCATTCCGGCCGGTCTTGTCCATATAAGTCGGTCCAATACCTTTCAGGGTTGACCCTATCTTTTGATTGCCTTTTGATAATTCTGCCGCTTTATCCAGGGCCCTGTGCGTAGGAAGAATAAGATGGGTGCGCTCCGAGATAAAAAGATTTTTTTTCAAATCAACGCCAAATGATGTTACAAGATCACATTCCTTTCTCAAAATAACAGGATCAAGTACAACGCCATTACCAATAAGGTTAAGTGCGCCGCCATGAAAAATACCTGAAGGTATCTGGTGCAAAACAACTTTTTTCCCATCCACATATAAAGTGTGGCCGGCGTTGGGCCCTCCCTGGAAACGGGCGATCAGGTCATAGTCTTTGGCAAAAAAATCAACGATCTTTCCCTTTCCTTCGTCGCCCCATTGAAGGCCGAGTATTACATCTACCATAATTTCTTAAATTATTCTCACCAAGACACAAAGTTCATAAAATAATTATTGCCATTATTTTTCTTTGTATTCCCGGTGGGTTTGCGGGAAACATTTATTAAGCCGATTCCCTATTCAGGCAGCCTGCCTTTGCTGAAGCTTCGGCGGGCAGGCAAAAATACGGGTTCATAAAAAGGATGCCGAATTAAATGAATAATATCATTTACCAGTTATTCACGAAATCAGCAGCAGTTATCAACGTACCAGCAAGACGGTTCCTTTTTTGGAAATAACCCGGTTATCTTTTGTTACACCTTCAATCATCCATACATAGATTCCGCCTGGCTGATCTTTACCCCCTCTCTTTCCATCCCAACCCTCATGTTGCCTTGTTGTTGAAAAGATCACTTGTCCCCAACGGTTAAAAACCCTGAAATAATTGTAGTCTTTGATGCCAACAGGTACCGGGGTGAATTTATCATTTGTTCCGTCACCATTCGGAGTAAAGCCAGTCGGAACATAGATATCAGGGCCCTTACTCAATCTGATCCTTACATAACCTTCCCCTTTGCAACCTTCGGCCGTGGTGGCCACAACCTGGTACGTGATATCATCACCGATAGCTCCTGCCGTAACAACAGGGTTAGCGATATTTGTATTGCTTAACCCGCCGGCCGGTGACCACGAATACCTGATACCGGCCGAAGCCACCTGTAACCGGAACCTGTCACCGGGATATACCGTGGTATCAAAAGGATATGTATAAACTCTCAACGGTCTTGACACAACCACTTTGACATTATCCGTGACTAATGAAGGGCATCCCACCGCATCAATTACTGATAAGGTATAAATAGTGGTAATGGTGGGTGTCGCAACCGGGTTTGCGCCGGATGTTGTATTCAGGTAAACCGGGGGCGACCATAAAAACTGTGTACCTCCCGAACCCTGTAATGTATCTGATTGTCCGTAACAAATATCACCATCGGGTCCCGCATCAGGAATGGGCGCCGGGTTTACAATTACTTTCATTGAATCGCTGGTGCTGCACCGGCCGAGTACCAAATTAATAGTATATTGAGTTGTCACTACCGGGTTGGCTACCGGGTTTGAAACATTGGGATTGTTTAACCCCGTTGCCGGTGTCCATGAAAAGATGTTTGCGTTGGTGTTTAATTGCAGTTGACCGGATGATCCCTCACAAATAGTCACATCAGCAGGCGGAACAAGGAAAAGATTAACTGTCAATCCAACGGCTGTCGTAAAGGATGTGGAACAACCCAGGTTATCTTTTACTGTAATATTATAATTGCCCGGTGCAACATAAAATCTGCTTGAGGGCTGAAAATTTATACCATCAATCGAATAGGCATATCCTGCATTTCCACCGATAGCTGTCACATTGATCTGGCCGTCATTGCCCCCGTCACAACTGGCATTTGAATTGACAGAAAATGCTGTCAGCAGTAACGGTTCAGTTACAGAAATGTTTTTTGTAATGATACAATCATTAAAATCCCTGATCGTGATCGTGTAATTACCTGCAGGGACATTGAAAACAGGGTTCGCCTGCCAGGTAATCCCGCCATCGATCGAAAACCGGTATGGCGTTACACCACCGGAAGGAATCACATTTATGACACCATTATTTTCACCGAAACATTTTACAGGAGTAACTGCGGTTGCTGCATCCAGCCTGGCAGGTTCAGTAATGCTTACTGTTTGTGATCCTGTACAACCATTGGCAGACCGGTAGGCAACGGTGTAAGCATTTGCAACCAGCCCGGAAAACTGGTTACTGGTTTGCCAGTTTATACCATCTATTGAATATTCAAATGGTGGTGTACCCAATGCAGGCTGGTTCACAAAAATCGCCCCGGTAGCGTCCCCGTTACACAATACATTTGTTTTTATAACTGTTGTTGTCAGGGGAGGTCCGGCAGCAACATTCACAGAGACCGTATTGCTGATACAACCCGGAAGATCAGTCACTACAACGGTATGAATACCCGGATTAACATTGATAAATGTATGTGATAATCCGCCGGGAACAGGAATTGCCCCATCAAGTGAATAAGAATAAGGTGGTGCGCCGCTTACGGCCGATGCGGTAATCTTTCCATCAACAGATCCGTTGCAGGAAGTAGCAGTTGATACAGCACTGGCAATGGGACCGGTACCGCTGGCTACATTAACATTGATAGTTCGGGTACATCCCACATTGTCTTTGATTGTTACAAAATGAGTCCCACCTGAAATATTGGTAAATGTATACGGGCTGGTTCCGGTTTGAAACGGGCCTCCGTCCAATTGCCAGCTGAATGGTGCTGTACCTAATGTTGCAGTTGCAGTAATCGTTCCGTTATTAACTCCCTGGCATGAGGCAGGTGTGGATGTTGCATTACCGAGTACTCCCGGCCCGGCGGCCACATTAGCATTAATATTATTGTTGCAACCCGCGCTATCAGTTATGGTGATGATGTGAGCACCGGCAGCCACATTACTGAAAGTAAAGGGGCTTGTACCATTTTGTACCGTCCCGCCATCCAATTGCCAGGTGAAAGGGGGTATACCTGATGTGGCCGTTACTGTAATGGTTCCGTTGGCAACGGATGCACAGGAAGAAGAGGTGCTGGTGGTGTTTCCGTTAACTCCGGGGCCAACAGGTACATTAACTGTCAGCACATTTGTCTGGCAACCGGATGCATCTGTTACGATGACAAGATGATTGCCCCCAAAAACATTATTGAAAGTAAATGGAACATTTCCCGGAACCGGAAGAAACCCATCTAATTTAAACATATATGGTCCAGAACCATTTGTCGGGGTTATAGTAATGGAACCAGTCCCCACTCCCGCACAGGCAGTGGCTGTAGTAGTTATGCTGGCGGTAAGATCATTATTTTTTCCAACTATTACATTGATCGAACTGCTGCAGGTAAATGACGGATCACCTGCGAGAATGGTATGCGGTCCGGCTGAAACATTATTAAACGTATAAGGACTTGGCCCCGAAACCGGGGAACCACCATCAAGTATATATGAATAGGGAGGAGTTGCCGTTCCCGGTGGTACCGTTACCGTTATTGTGCCGGTGGAAGCAAAACAACCGGAATTGGTAGTTACGGCCGTCGCATTCAGGTTTGTGGATGCGCTCTTGGTTATATTAATGGTATCCGTTCCATATACTTCAACCGCAGGGTTATCGAATTTTGCATAAACAGATTTAATAATATAGCTGGTGGTAGCTCCTATCGGAGGACAAATATTGGGAAAGGAAGCTTCGAGTTTTCCGTTTCCTAAATTAGTAGTGGTGCCTATTGTAACGAGGTTGCCAAGTATATCATATAATTCCACTCTCTTAAAAAGAGAAGAGCCGGCTGACGGTACAAAACGATATGCTTCATTCATTCCGGGTGAACCCCAGGGCGGATCCGATGCTTTTCTGCCATTGACCATCAGCGCCTGGTTTTTCCCTGCATTCTGAATGCCGATCATAGCACGGCCGTCATTCCATCCCAGACAGGGTTGTGAACTGTAGATAAGCACTTCAATGATACCGGTTGATTCATACAAAACGACCTGGTGTGTATTTTCAATTAATAAATTACAACCGCCGGTAACAAAATAGAGCGGCAATTTATAATAACTGAGTATCCATTTCCTGTGCGGTGATACACCGATAGTCTTACGTTGTACGATCCGGGTTGGCGAAGTGGGATACTCGGGGTTGAGATCATGATAGGGGCCCATGATCAATGCAGCATCATATAAATTACTGGGCAGGTTTTCAGGTACCCCGGCTGTGGCGCTGAGTATATTGATATCTCTCAATATCCCGTAATGGGCAAATTGACCGGTCTTTGAAACATCAAATGATATTACTCCATTTGAGCTGGCGATAAGACTATTATAAACCGTACCATAAAACGGAAACGGAAAACCGATATTAATAACGTCGCTATAAATATCATCAACCGTCAGGCTGGTAGTATCTCCGGTAGGATCATTGGGTTGTAAATACACGGGAAAACAGGAAGAAGGAGTCGGCCCGATCGGGTTCACAGTATAAGTCCCTGACAAGGCATGTATATCTGGGATAGTTGCTTTAAGTGTAAAGCAAAGTGATCCCTGGCAACGCCCTATCACCGTATCCTTCGTGCAGTTGAAGGTGAAACTTTGGGAATATAAAGAGCCTGCCGCTGCAAAAGCAAAAAAGGTGAGGGCCAAAAATTTCAGCAGTCTCATAAAACAGGTTTAAGAAAAGTTGGTTTTCAACGGCCGGATTGTTTTACAAGTTACACAAATTACCGTGCATATTGCAGTGATCAGCTCCTCTAAAAAAGCAACCCCCGGTTTTGTAAAACCAGGGGCAGCGATCAGCAATATTTATTTTCACCTGATCAATGTTACGGTGCCATTATGGGTAATTAATTTTCCATTCTTATCAACGCCCTGGGCCATATATACATAAACTTCCGCTGGTTGTTCTACTCCCTGTAATTTTCCATTCCATCCCTGGTAAAGAGTCGTGGAAGAAAATAACAACTGGCCCCAGCGGTTAAATACCCTGAAGTAATTGATGGATTTAATTCCAACCGGGAAAGGATAAAATAAATCATTCAACCCGTCACCATTGGGAGAAAATGCCGTGGGAACATAAAGCTCAGGACCTTTATACACTTTCAGGTTTACAAATCCTTCCCCTTTGCAACCCGCAGCGGTGGATGCAATCACGCGGTAAAGGATATCAGAACCGATAGGTCCTGCTGTTAATACCGGGTTGGGAATATTCGGATTACTTAAACCTATAGCAGGTGACCATGAATAGGAAGTAGCTGTTGAAGTCGCATTTATCTGGAACCGGTCACCGGGATATGCGATCGTATCAAACGGGAATGTCTTCACTTTTATCGGTGGCGTTACATCAATGGTTACCTGGTCTGTCGTTAATGATTTACATCCATTGGCATCAATAACCTGTGTCAACGTATACGTGATCGTTTTAACCGGTGTTGATACAGGATTTGAAACCGTGGTGCTGCTGAGATTGGTGGAAGGTGTCCAGGTATATTGCACACCACCGGAACCCTGCAATTGATAGGTTTGCCCAAAGCAGATAGACCCATCCGGACCAGCGTCGGGGATAGGCGCCGGGTTCACATTCACCAATACATCATCGTTGGCGCTGCAACGACCGAGAGTTGCCGTAACAGTATAGAGCGTGGTTACTCTTGGATTAGCAACGGGATTTGAAATGGTGGTATTACTTAAACCTGTTGCAGGCGTCCAAGAATAGTTTGTTGCATTCGAAATAAATTGCAATTGCGTGGAATTGCTTTCACAAATTGTAGGATCAATTTGCGGGGTGAACGTAAGATTATTGGTAAGGCCAACCACCGTATTGAACGTTGCGATGCAACCGAGATTATCTTTCACTGTTACCGTATAAGGACCCGGGGCGACATTAAAAACATTGGAGGGTTGAAAATTCACGCCATCAATAGAATAGGAATAACCCGCATTTCCTCCCGCAGCATTCACTGTTATCACCCCGTCATTGCCGCCATCGCAACTGGCATTGGTATTGATTGATGATGCCGTCAATAAAGCCGGCTCTGTTACGGTTGCCGCCTGCGTCTTGGTGCAATTGTTGGCATCCCGGATAATGATCGAATAAGTTCCGGCGCCAACTGTAAATACATTACCCGGCTGCCAGTTTAATCCTCCGTCAATGGAATATTCATAAGGAGTAATTCCTCCGCCTGCCGTAATGGTGATGATACCATTCATATCACCATTGCAAACGGCAGCAACGGTTGTTGCAGATGTTGTCATGGCTGCCGGTTCCGAAACGGTAACAGGCTGAGATCCCTGGCAACCCAAACTCTCCCGATAATAAACTGTATAATTTCCCGCAAGAAGACCATTGAATACATTACTGGCCTGCCAGGTTACACCATCGAGTGAATATTGATATGGTGGTACCCCGATCACCGGCTGTGTCACTGTAATAACTCCTGTTGCACCTCCATTGCATAAAGCATCTGTTACGGTAACTGTTGTTGTCAGGATAGGTCCTGCGGCAACAACAACTGCAATGGAATTGGAAACACAGTTTGCAGCATCTGTTATGATAACCGTATGAGGGCCGGCCGGCACATTGGTAAATGTATAAGGCCCGGGGCCTGCCACAGGCGCGCCTCCGTCTAAAGAAAAAGTATAGGGTGCGATACCATTGATTGGAGTTACCGTGACCGTTCCATCAGAAGCGCCGCTGCATGTAGTGGCTGCGGATGTAACATTTGCATCTAAGATCGGGCCGGGAGTTACTGTAACATTGATAGTAACGTTGCATCCGAAATTATCCGTAATGGTAACCGTATGCGGACCGGCAGCAACATTGTTAAATGTATGTGGTGTAGCTCCGGGAACCGCTGCACCTCCATCAAGGCTCCATGTAAACGGAGGAGTGCCTGCTGTGGCATCTGCGGTTATTGTTCCATTAAGTGCCGTCGGGCAAGATGTTGGAGTGCTGCTTCCGTTACCGCTTACACCCGAACCTACAGCCACGGTTACCGTATTTGTAAAACTGCAACCTACATTATCTGTAACTGTAATACTATGTAAACCCGAAGCCACATTGATGAATGTATAAGGATTAGCTCCGCTTTGCGGTGCCCCGCCATCCAATTGATATGTAAACGGAGGAGTACCGGAAGTCGCATCTGCCGTGATGGTTCCATTGGGAACACCTGCGCATGCTGTTGCTGTACTGGTAAGATTTGCATTAATTCCTGCACCTGCGGCAACATTTACATTAACCACTACACTACAACCAACATTATCATTAATGGTCACTGTATGTGGACCAGCTGCAACATTAATAAATGTATAAGGCGATGCCCCTGCTACAGCTGCGCCTCCATCCAATTGCCAGGTGAAAGGCGCCGTGCCTGTTAATGCAGTTGCAGTGATAGTTCCATTGGGTACTGCCGGGCATGATGTTGCAGTACTTGTTGCATTTCCATTAATTCCTGCACCGGCAGTTACGGTAACATTGACGACAACATTACAACCCACATTATCTGTTATGGTTACTGTATGCGGACCTGCAGGCACATTGGTAAATGTATAAGGTGATGGTCCGGGTACAACTGCGCCTCCGTCCAATTGCCAGGTAAACGGTGCGGTGCCTGACAATGCCGTGGCAGTTATAGTTCCATCGGCCGCAACAGGACATGATGTTGAAGTGCTGGTGGCATTTCCATTGATACCGGCTCCGGTCGCAACTGTTTCAGTCAACAATACATTGCAACCGACGTTATCTGTAATAGTTACTGTGTGAAGACCTGCGGGTACATTGGTAAATGTATGGGGAGATGGTCCGGGTACAACGGCACCTCCGTCCAATTGCCAGGTGAAAGGAGCCGTACCGGTCAAAGCAGTGGCAACGATCGTACCATTGTTTACACCCGGGCAGGATGTTGCCGTACTTGATGTACTTCCATTTATACCCGGTCCCGCGCCAACAGTGACAACCAATCCCACATTGCAACCCAAATTATCAATAATAGTAACGTTATGAAGACCCGCTGCAACATTGTTAAAAGTATAAGGAGATGCGCCCGGCACCGGGGGAGCAGCATCTAATCTCCAGGTAAATGGAGGTGTACCTGATAATGCCGTGGCTGTTATGGTTCCATTGGCAACACCCACACAGGTAGTTGTCGTTGCTGTTGCATTTCCATTAATACCGGAACCTGCTGCAACGTTTGCATTAAACGAACTGATACAACCAAGATTATCTGTTATCCTAATAATATGAGCGCCGGCAGGTACATTGACAAAAGTATAAGGCGATGCTCCGGGCACAGGCGGATTTCCATCCAATTGCCAGGTAAACGGCGCTACTCCGGTTAATGCAGTTGCGGTTATAGTTCCATCTGCAGAAGCCGGACATGTCGTTGCTGTAGTGTTGATGATCGCTGTTATACCTATGCCTGCCGCAACATTTACATTCATTAATGCCGATGAACAATTAAGCCCCTGGTCGGTAACTAAAATAGTATGATTGCCAGCCGAAAGATTAGAAAAAGTAAATGGTATTGTTCCGGCAACAGGTGCTCCTCCATCCAAAAAGAAAATATATGGACCGGTACCACCGGCTGAAGTTATCGTGATGCTTCCATTATTTACTCCGGCACAGGCAGTGGGCGTACTCGTAGTAGTGGCAGGGATCGTGCCGGAAACTGTAACTGTCACCGGTATGCTTGTTGTGCAAACCTGGGGAGCATCCCTGATTTGTACTGTATAACTACCAGCTGCCAACCCATTAAAAACATTGCTGCTCTGCCAAACGATCCCATCCAATGAATATTCATAGGGAGGTGTACCGCCTGCAACCCCGGTAACCGTTATACTTCCGTTTGGTGATCCGCAACCGGCGGGTGTAGGAGTCGCTATACCTGTAAGAGGAACCGACCTGTTTATTCTTACTGTATCCGTTCCGAATATTTCAACTAACGGGTCATCAATTTTTTGATAAACCGATTTGATAATATATGATGTGACGGTTCCTGCCGGGGCACAAATATTCGCGAATGTTGCTTCCAGTATCCCGGGAGAAAGAGGGCCGGTGACCCCGGTTGCAATTAAATTATTGGACAAATCATACAGCTCAACTCTTTTTATCAGTGAGGCTCCTGAATTTGGAACAAAACGCCATGTTTCATTCATACCAATGGAACCCCAGGCAGGGTCACTCATTTTTCTTAAGGGTGCAGTCATTCCCAGTGTACGGCTAAAATCCTGGATACCCACCATGGCTTTTCCTGACTGCCAGCTTGCACAAATTTGTTTATCAAAAATTTTTACTTCAAAAATTCCGGTTGATTCATATAAAATGATCTGGTGGGTATTTTCAAATAAATTATTACACGCTGCGCTGTATAATGGCACCCTGTAAAAACTCAGTATCCATCTTCTGTGCGGAGCAACTCCCCAAACCTGGTATTGTATCTTTTTTGTTGGAGATGCCCCAACAGAAGGATCCAGGTCATGGTATGGTCCCATGATCAATGCCCTGTCATAGGATCCGTTTGGCAGATCCCCGTTATTGGCATAATGTGAAAAAGCATTGGCCAGGCTGATATCAAAACTCAGGTATCCATTGGTACTCGCAACAAGATTATTATAGGTAGATCCATAAAACGGGAAAGGGAATCCCATATTTATAACGGAGCTATACCTGTCATCAATAACAAGGTTTGTGGATGTCCCACCCGGATCATTGGGAGCCAGGTAAACCGGGAAACACCCGGGAGTAAAACTTCCGGGGTTAAGCGTATAGGAATTTGTCTGTGCATGAATATCAGGAACGATTCCTTTAAGTGTGATACATAAATTGGGAGGGCACCCGGGAACGACCGTATCCCTTGAGCAGTTGAATGAAAAACTCTGCCCCTGTGAAGTGACTGTGAAAATAATGAAACACCAAAAAACTGACAGTAATCTCTGTAATTTCGGTTTCATAAATCTTGTTTGTTGTACCGGGTTTAAACCCCCGATTTCAATCAGGGGAACAAGTTAAACAAAATTTAATTCTGAGCCTTATTTTATCAGCTTGATTTGGGACAAAAAACAGGTCTTATTTTACGAAGGAATATCCTCCATATCATACCTTTCCACCGATTCAATGCCGGGGAGACTGAGCAGGTTCCTCACCAGGTTATCCAACTCTTCTTTATCATGCACATAAAGACGGATATTCCCTTCAAACAAACCCTGTTTGGCTTCAATGGTGATCGCAGAGATATTAATTTTCAGTTCGCCTGATATGAGGTTGGTGATCTTGTTCACCACACCCACATCATCGAGGCCAATGATCCGGATTCCCGTAAGAAAAGAGATCTCCTTGTTCTTGGCCCATTTTGTTTTTACCACCCTATGCCCGTAGCTGGCCAAAAGTTTAGCCGCATTGGGACAGTTGGTGCGATGAATGGTAAGACCCTTGCCGGTTGTAACAAATCCAAACACGTCGTCACCCGGGATGGGTTTGCAACAATTGGCAAGATTGTAAACGATCTTATCACTGCTTTCTCCAAATATGATAAGTTCCGCATCTTTTTTACCGGGCTGTGGTATGTATTCTGTTTTTTCATGATGGATCTTAACCGGTCTCGGCGCTTCGATCTTATCGCCAAGTACTTTAAATTCTTTCAGGTCCCTGAGATCAATATTTTTTATAGCTACCTGGTAATACAGATCGAGGTTGGATGACAACTTGTACCAATGAACCAATTCTTCAATATTATGCTGCGACATCGACACACCCAATCCTTCCAGTTTTCGCTGCACCGTATATTTTCCTTCATCAGCCACTTTTCTTTTTTCCTCTTTCAATGAATCCCTGATCCTTCCTTTTGCCCTGGAAGTGACTACAAATCCCAGCCAGTCTTCCGATGCTTTTTGTTTATTGCTCGTAATGATCTCCACCTGGTCGCCGCTATGCAATTTGTGGCTGATAGGAACCAGCTTATGATTCACTTTGGCACCGATGGTCTTAACACCGATGGCGCTGTGAATGGCAAAAGCAAAATCCAGGGCCGTGGAACCCACGGGCAGCATCTTAACATCGCCTTTCGGGGTGTATACATAAATTTCTTCCGCCAGGAAACTGGTTTTAAAATCCTGTAAAAAATCAATACTGTCTGTTTCCTGGTTTGTGATCACTTCGCGTATCTGCTGAAACCATTTATCAAAACGGCTCTCATCAGCAGCATCTTCTTTGTATTTCCAGTGGGCTGCCAATCCTTTTTCGGCGATCTCATT
>CAZQGZ010000065.1:0-17299 GCA_964592935.1 uncultured Chitinophaga sp.
CACGGAGCGTAGAGAGAAGCTGTTAGCTATTAGCCGGCAGTTATCAAAGAATTGATTGATTATAAAATAATGATTGTAGGCTAGCAGCTGAGCGCTAGCCGCTAAAAGCTAAAAAAATGGCTGTAAAAAAATTTGTAACAGGAAATTTTTATGATGAGGCAGTGTTGTTTCCTGCTGTGAAGAAAACACGCCGCGCCGGGTATAAGATCCATGAGATCTTTACGCCGTTTCCCATTCACGGATTGGATAAGGCCATGGGTCTTCGCGATACCAGCCTGCATACGGCCGGATTTATTTATGCTATTACCGGTACAGCCACTGCAGTGGGGTTCATCACCTGGGCATTGACGGTCGACTGGCAATTGAATTTCGGAGGCAAACCATTCTTTTCATTACCGGCATGGATACCTATTACGTTTGAGCTTACTGTACTTTTTGCTTCCGTGGGCATGGTACTTACTTTTTGTTATCTCTGCCAGCTGGCTCCTTTTGTAAGAAAAGATCATTTTAATCTCCGGAGCACGGATGACACCTTTTTAATGGCACTGGAATGTACGGATAAGACAAACGATGCGGAAGCAATCAGTTTTTTACAAAGCCTCGGGGCTTCTGAAGTGCAGGTGCAGTATAAAGAAACAGGATGGTGGCTGGGACGATACGATAAGGAACACAAGCGGTTTGAAAAAAAAGAGGAAGTATCTTGACGTGTGTCTGACGCTCCTCAGAGCGCCTGGCACATTTTGTTCTTAACAAGAGCCAGATTTTTGAAGAGCATTTTGGAATTTTTTATTTGGGATTTAAATATTGGTGATGAAAAAATTTTGGATCATAACAAGTTGGTTGCTTACCGGTATCATTCTGGTAAGTTGCAGCAAGGTTCGGCGTAACCCGGGCCGGGTTTATATGCCCGATATGTCGTACAGCCGGGCCTATGAAACCTACGCTTCAACAGAGGCCTTGCAAAAAAAGGGGGTGCATTACAATGCGATGCCGGTTGAAGGAACTATTGCCCGCGGTGATACCCTGTCCGCATATCCTTATAAAAATGATTCGGCCGGTTATGCCGCTTCAAAGACCTTTACCAATCCTCTTCCGGCATTGAATGCTGTACAATTTAAAGAAGCAGCAAGGCTTTACCTGATCTATTGCGGAATTTGTCATGGAGAAAAATTAGACGGTCAGGGTCCTTTGTGGAAGGGAGGCGATGGCCCGTTCCCCGCGGCTCCCAAAGATCTTATGGCAGCCGATATGAAAGCCATGGCGGAAGGAACGATGTTTCATTCGGTTACGTATGGTAAAAACCTGATGGGCAGCTATGCTTCTCAATTGAGTGCAGAGCAGCGGTGGATGGTCATTCATTATATCAAGGAAAAACAGGCAGCAAGCGGCGGCCTAGCACCTGCACCTGTAAAGGACAGTATAAAAACAGTAAAACAGTAGAGACACTATCCTGAGCATGCGAAGGATATGTCTCCTAAAAAAAATTAAAAGAACGAAGATGTCAATACGGGAACGATTTGTAATTCCAAAGCGATACAACACCGTGGCGATAGCCCTGATGGTAGTTGGTTTCCTGGCTATCGCAGGCCTGTATGTTACGCATGGCGCAAAAGCAGATGTACACAAACAAGCCCGGTTCTGGGCGGCCTTGCTGCACAACAGCGTATATTTTTTGCTGGTGGTCAATGCAGCTATGTTTTTTATCTGCGCCACTACCCTGGCCTGGAGCGGATGGCAGGTGGCATTTGCCCGGGTGTCCGAAGCGATATCGGCGGTAGTACCCGTTATCGGTACAATTTGCGGTATTATACTTCTAATGATTTGTTTCAGCGACAACCATGTGCTTTATCATTGGGCCGATTCAAAAGTGGTGGCCGGGGATGAAGCGCTGCAATGGAAATCGGGGTTCCTGAATAAAAACTTTTTTGCCGGCTGGACCGTTTTCACCATCGTTGCGTGGTCGCTGCTGGGATGGAAGATGAGAAAACTTTCACGCAGCCTGGATGAAAAACCGCTGGCATCAAGGGAAGAAGGAAAAAAATATATATGGAAAAGCACCGTGTGGGCGGCCATATTCATTGTTGTGTTTGCACTCACCGTCATGTCATCCATTCCCTGGCTATGGCTGATGAGCATTGATGCGCACTGGTACAGCACCATGTATAGCTGGTATACTTTCGCCAGTTCATTTGTAGCCGGCATGTCGCTTATCTGTTTGTTTGTGGTATACCTGAAAAACAACAATTACCTCGAGCTCACCAATGAAGAACATCTGCATGATATCGGTAAGTTCATGTTTGCGTTCTCCATTTTCTGGACCTATTTATGGTTCTCCCAGTTTATGCTGATCTGGTACAGCAACCAGCCGGAAGAAACATCTTATTTCAAACCGAGGGTGGATGGTATATACACCGGTGTATTCTGGCTGATGTTCATCATTAATTTCCTGGCACCGATTTTAATATTAATGAGAAGGGGATCAAAAAGAAATTACACCACCGTTACATTTATGGCGTTGCTGATCATTTTCGGGCACTGGCTCGACTTTTTCCAGATGGTTTTCCCGGGTTCCATGATGGATCCTAAAACCAACGAGACGGAATTGCCATTATTGTTGTGGGATTTTGGTGTGGCGCTTGGATTCGTTGGTTTGATAATGTTTGTAACAGGCCGCGCATTAAGCAGGGCGCCGTTGCTGGCAAAGAATCATCCTTTCATCAAGGAAAGTGTGATACATCATACGTAAGGGGTGTCTGACGTTCGCAGAGCGTCTGACACATAGATACAGTATTCGAATTTATTATTTGGAATTTAGATAAAACGTTTATGCAAGCATTTTTCATCGTTGCGATTTTGGGATTGGGCTTCCTGATTACTTTTCAGATAGCCAAAGCCAGCGAATATGTGTCCGTGTTGCGTGGTGAAGAAAAATCCCGGAAACAAACCAACCGAGTCAACGCTTTTATGCTGCTGGCTTTTCTTATTATCGGGCTGATCGGTGTTTATTATTGTAATGTAAAACTGAAAGGAAAAATTTTGGGTGAATCAGCTTCTGTTCAGGGAGTGGATATCGACAGGATGATGTGGATCACTTTTGCGCTGACCGGGGTTGTTTTTATTATTACACAAATTGCTTTGTTCTGGTTTTCCTATAAATACCAGGAATCAGATAAACGGAAAGCTTACTACTACCCTCATAATAATAAACTGGAATTGATCTGGACCGTTATTCCTGCCATTGCATTGACCGTGCTGGTGGGTTTCGGCTTGTTTTACTGGTACAAGATCACCGGTAATGCGCCGAAAGATGCCAAAGTGGTGGAAATAACCGGAAGCCAGTTCAAATGGGAATACCGCTATCCCGGCAGCGATGGCATCCTGGGAAAAAAATATTTTAAAAATATCGATCCTACTAAAAATAACCCGATGGGTCAACTCTGGGATGATCCTGCCAACCATGATGATGTGTATATCAGCGGGGAGCCCATGCACCTGGTGGTAAACAAACCGGTGAAATTGGTGATTGGTTCCAAAGATGTAATCCATGATGTGGGACTGGTGCATTTCAGGATGAAAATGGATGCTGTGCCGGGAACGCCAACAACCATGTGGTTCACACCGAGGTTTACTACAAAACAAATGAAGGAAAAAACAGGCAACCCTGATTTCGTTTATGAAATATCCTGCGACCAGATGTGCGGGAAAGGACACTGGAGTATGCGAGGTGAAATCATCGTGGAGTCACAAGAAGAATTTGATGCGTGGATGGCCGGGAAAAAACCACAATATATTGTGGCTAACCCGGAAAAAGATCTGTCAATACCCAAGCCAGCTGATTCAGTAAAAGTGGTGGCCGCCATGCAGCCGGAATAAATGAATAGTTATTGAACAGGCGAAGCCAGGGCATGAATAAATTATTTTGAACCCCCGCCAGGAACGGGGCAAATTAAAAGATTATGAGTGAAGCAATGAATGTACATCCCGAAGTGATAACAACGCATGATGTTCACCATGATGAGCACCATGTGCATCATCACAAAGAAACCTTTATCACCAAGTACATCTTCAGCCAGGATCATAAAACCATTGGTAAACAATTCCTCATTACCGGGATTATCTGGGCCATCGTGGGTGGTTTGTTTTCCGTTTTATTTCGCCTGCAGCTGGGCTATCCCGATCAGTCATTTCCCATCCTGGAAACTGTATTTGGTAAGTGGGCCGAAGGCGGACAAATAAAACCTGAATTTTATTATGCCTTAATTACCATGCACGGAACCGTGCTCGTGTTTTTTGTATTAACGGCCGGGCTAAGCGGAACATTTGCGAATATCCTGATCCCTTTACAACTGGGGGCAAGAGATATGGCCTCGCCTTTCCTGAATATGCTTTCATACTGGTTTTTCTTTCTTGCCAGCGTGGTCATGACCGCTTCCTTATTTATTTCGACAGGACCTGCAGCCGGAGGATGGACCGTGTACCCGCCTCTCAGTGCATTGGGGCAGGCTTCAGAAGGATCCAAGCTGGGAATGGATCTCTGGATCGTGAGCATGGCCTTATTTGTTGTTTCAGCATTGCTGGGGGGCCTGAATTATATTTCAACCATTCTGAATCTCCGGACAAAAGGTATGAGTATGACGAGAATGCCTCTGACCATCTGGGCCATGTTCTTTACGGCCATCCTGGGTGTGTTATCATTCCCCGTTCTTCTTTCAGGGTTGATCCTCTTATTATTTGACCGCAATCTCGGTACCAGTTTTTATCTCAGCGATATTGTGGTAAACGGGCAGATCCTGCCCAACGAAGGAGGAAGCGCCATCCTGTTCCAGCACCTGTTCTGGTTCCTCGGCCACCCGGAAGTTTATATCATTATTTTACCGGCGATGGGAATTGTGTCGGAAGTGCTTTCCGTCAATTCCAGGAAACCGATTTTCGGCTATATGGCCATGTTAGGCTCATTGTTTGCCATCACCATCCTGGCTTTCCTGGTCTGGGCACACCATATGTTTGTCACGGGGTTGAACCCGTTCCTGGGTTCCATATTCGTATTGCTGACATTACTGATCGCCGTGCCATCCGCCATCAAGGTATTTAACTGGCTCACGACGCTGTGGCGGGGCAATATTCGCTTTACCCCGGCCACTTTATTTGCCATAGGATTTGTCAGCTTATTTATTTCAGGAGGATTGACCGGCATTTTCCTCGGCAACTCGACCATTGATATTCAACTGCACGATACCATGTTTGTGGTGGCGCATTTCCATATTGTGATGGGGGTAGCGGGTATGTATGGAATGTTTGCGGGAATTTATCACTGGTTCCCCAAAATGTTCGGGCGTTACCTGAACAGCACACTGGGATATATCCATTTCTGGGTGACCCTGGTGGGTTCTTATCTCATTTTCTGGCCCATGCACTATGAGGGATTAGCGGGTATGCCCCGTCGATATCTTGATAAAAAAGGATGGGTATCATTCAACCAGTTCGGCGATCTCGATAAAATGATCACGATCGTTTCCATCATCGTTTTTGCCATGCAGCTGATGTTTGTGTTTAATTTCTTCTATTCCATTTTCAAAGGAAGAAAAGTGACATCAAAAAATCCCTGGGGCGCCAATACGCTGGAATGGACAACACCGATCCGGCCGGGACATGGTAACTGGGAAGGAGAAATTCCTGAAGTTCACCGCTGGCCCTATGATTACAGTAAGGACGGAAGAGATTTTATTCCGCAGACGGAACCGGTCGGGGCGAACGAAAGCAAACATTGAAAGCCCCCTGTCCCCCGAAGGGGGAACTTAGGATTGAAAAGGCTTACAGTTTTTTGAATTTTCTTACCCGGAGGGTAAAATGTTTGCAGCCCGAAAACCCCGTAGGGGTTAAATGTCGGTAGAAAAAAAAGAGAAAGAATGTTTTAAGAACCCCGTAGGGGTTCAACATTGATGAATAGCGAACAGAACGTACAAGAGTGCGATGCAACAGGCGATGATAGTAGCACAGGTGCTGGGAAAATAAAAATTATGTTCTTTTTATAAAGCGAAGATGAAGAAGATTAAAGATTATTTGTTGCTGATCAAGCCTTCGCTGAGTATCATGGTGGTGTTCAGTAGTGTAATGAGTTTTGCATTGACAAAAGGTTCAGAGAGCTACGTGAATTTCTGGAAGATGATACTCTTGCTCTTTGCAGGTGGGATGCTGGTAACAGGCAGCGCGAATGCCATCAACCAGGTTGTTGAAAAGGATACAGATGCCGCGATGAAACGGACTTCCAAACGCCCGGTGGCTGCAGGTAGAATGAGTACACAGGAGGGTTGGGTCTTTGCGGTCATTACCGGTGTATTGGGTGTTTTTATCCTGGGTTATTTTTTCAACTGGTTAACGGCGGGATTGGCGGCTTTCAGTTTGTTCCTGTATGCGTTCATTTATACACCGTTGAAAAAAGTAAACTCAATTGCGGTGTTGATGGGTGCGGTTCCGGGGGCATTGCCTTGTTTGATCGGGTGGACAGCCGGTGAAAATAGTTTATCAACCGGGGGATGGATATTGTTTGCCTTTCAGTTCTTCTGGCAGTTCCCTCATTTCTGGGCAATTGCCTGGGTGGCTCACAGGGATTATTCTTCTGTGGGATTTAAACTTTTGCCGGCAGACGAAGGACCGACAAAATTTACTGCCCTGCAGACGATCATCTATTCGCTCGTGATGATCCCGGTTACATTGGCGCCTTATTTCACCGGGATGTGCAGTTATGAGGATGTGCAGGGAAAAATAAGTTTGGGATTGATCACGCTGGCCAATTTGTTTATGATCGGAAGATGTGTCACGTTGTATAAAAAGATGGATGTGGGATCGGCAAGAAAAGTGATGTTCGGAAGTTATATGTACCTGCCGGTGGTGATGTTAGCTCTTCTACTGAGTAAAGCGTAAAAAAAGGCTATTAGCCATGAGCTATTAGCTGTTAGCAAAAGCTAATAGCTAATGGGTAGCGGTTAACAGCTCATAATATAGTATGAGTTCAAGTATAGTGAGTATAGAGCAAAATAAAAAAATGCACCCCTACAAGTTTACCCTGTGGGTGGCTATTGGCAGTATCGTGATGATGTTTGCCGGGTTGACCAGTGCTTTTATTGTGAAGAGCAACCAGACCAATTTTGTGGAAGTGAACATGCCGGAAGTTTTCTGGATTTCCACGGCGGTTATTCTCATCAGCAGCATTACGCTTCAGATGGCATTAAGATCTTTTAAACAAAGGGACATGGGCCGGTACAGGTTGCTGATTGGTTTGACCCTGTTGCTGGGCATTGCATTTATTTTTTTACAATGGCTGGGGTTTCAGCATTTGTGGGAGCAAAAAATAAGATTCAGGGGTGCGGGAGCCGGGCAGTTCCTGTATGTGATATTTGGTTTGCACGCCCTGCATGTGATCGGTGGCCTGCTGGCCATGATCGTAATGTATATTAAAGCATTTGCCGGCAGGATAAAATTATATAGTTCAGTTCCGGTGGAAGTCATGGCAACTTACTGGCATTTTGTGGATTTGCTTTGGATTTATTTACTCGTTTTCTTTTTATTGATAGGATAGTGAAATCGGATAGTTGGAATTTGGGATTTGTAAATTTGGAATTTTAATAAAGTTTATGTCAACACAAGCAACAGTACATCAGACCAAATGGTGGAGCGGCGGCAAAAGCCCCTTTAACCTGGAGTATGGCAAACTGATGATGTGGTATTTCCTGATGAGTGACGCTTTTACTTTCGGCGCATTCCTGATCTCGTATGGCTCCATCCGGTTCAGCCAGAATTTCTGGCCCGACCCGAATGTGGTGTTCAATGCATTTCCCGGCGCCGGGCACCAGAATCTGCCGCTGGCCTTTGTGAGCATCATGACATTTATCCTGATCATCAGCTCGGTCACCATGGTGCTGGCCGTTCATGCCGGGCATAAGCAGGACAAAAGAGGCGTTATTAAATGGATCGCCTGGACCATTGTGGGCGGGCTTGCATTCCTGGGCTGCCAGGCCTGGGAATGGCATCACCTGATCACCGGTGAACACATTGTATTGGCCGATGGCAAACTGGATCTTATCGGTCAGAATATGAGAGGCAATCCCTGGGGTAAGCTGGTTGAAAACAGTACCGCGATCACCGCCGCATTAAATAATACGCCGCATGATGCACTGGTAAGTATCGTGCACAGCCAGCACCATTCAAATACAATGGCAGAGTTATCTACCCTGTCTGATGAACAATTGAGAAAGCTGATTGATCTTACCGGTGTGCATATCCGGGAAAAAGGCCCGGTTGCATTTGGCGGATATTTCTTTGGCATTACCGGTTTCCATGGATTCCATGTATTCTCCGGTGTTATCATCAACAGCATTATGCTCATCATGACGCAGAAAGGAATATTTGAAAGAAAGGGACATTACCTGATGATCGAAAAGGCCGGGCTGTACTGGCACTTTGTGGACCTGGTCTGGGTATTTGTATTCCTTTGTTTCTATTTGATATAGAAATTCCCAAAAGCAAATCCCAAATTCCAATTCGGAACTTTGGGATTTGGGATTTGTAAATTTGTAATTTGACCATATATGATACATCCCGCATTTGAAGAAGTAACGATTCATCATCAGCACGCCGAAGATGCCGTGTTCAGGAAGAAGGTGCGAAAAACAACCATACTCTTATCTATCATCACATTGATCGAGCTGGGTATCGGGTTAACTATTTACACCATTCATAAAGGACCCAACCCCAATGCGACACTGGTATTGGCATTTAAAGGAATGGTTTGCATTCTCACCCTGGCCAAGGCCTATTATATCGTTTCGGTGTTCATGCACCTCGGAGATGAGATCAGGAATATGATCATGACGATCGTGGTGCCCCTCCTGCTGTTCATCTGGTTCATCATTGCTTTTGTTGCTGACGGAAATTCCTATAAAAATCTCCGTAATAAATACGACCAGCATTTCAAGGAAACCACCATGCCGGCCAAACATCATGCAACAGAAACACCGGCGGAAAAACACGGCGGGAAAGAATAAGTTCTTTAACTAACTGTTTAAATTTCACGAACCATCCCGACGTTAACAGTCGGGATGATTTTTAATGACCAATCATTGTGAACAAGAAAGCGCTTTATGCGGTGTTGCTGGCCATCCTGCTGCCACTCGTTTCTTATTTTATTGTAAAAAATAAAAGCGAACATGTTATCAGTATGCCACGGCATTACCTGCCGGATACGATTCTTTCCGTCACTAAAAAGGGAAAACGTGTTACAGATACCGTCTGGCACCGGGTTGCTGATTTTACTTTAACCAACCAGGAAAACAAATCGGTTTCCTGGGACAGCCTGAAGGGAAAAATCGTGATCGCTGATTTCTTTTTTACCCATTGTCCTACGATCTGTCCCGGTCTTACAAAAAATATGAAGCGGCTGGCCGAATCACTCAAAAGCAGCAAAAGGGCAGGAGATACGATCAATAAAAAAGTTCATTTTCTTTCATTCAGCATTGACCCCGAAAGGGATTCGGTGGAGCGTTTAAAGAACTGGGCGGACCGTTTCCAGGTCAACCCGGAAAATTGGTGGTTACTGACCGGCAACAAAAAAATGATCTATGATCTTATTATCAACGAAATGAAAGTTATGGCAGAAGACGGGGAAGGCGTTGATACCAATTTCCTGCATACCGATCATTTTGTACTTATCGACAGCAGCCGGCATATCCGGGGTTATTATCATGGACTTGATTCTGCATCCCTTGCTACCTTATCTGAAGACCTCGTATTATTAACGCTGGAAAAGAATAAAAAAGAAAAAAGTTTTTTTGCAGGCAAACTGCAACTGATCGCGGTGGTATTCCTGATGACCTTTCTGGGGCTGGGACTCCTGTTTTATTTTCTTAGAAAAAAATCATAAACGATGCTGAAGGCAGCCTGGAAAAAGAATGATAAAAAAGCAAAGATCTTCATTTTTGTTTTTTCAGCCATTGTATTTGCCGCTATCATGGTCCTGGGCCGGGTGAAATGGAATATTAATCCGGGTTTTGATGTGCACGTATTTGCAACCGCCAATGCGATCATTAATTCCACGGTTGCCATGCTGTTGCTTATTGCGCTGGTAGCTGTAAAAATGAAAAATTACAGGCTCCACAGGAACATCATGATGACAGCGATGATCCTCTCCCTGCTTTTTTTATTGAGTTATATTGGTCATCATTTGTTTGCAGGGGAAACAAGATTTGGCGACGTGAACCATGACGGAATCGTTACGGATATTGAAAAAGCGGCCGTGGGTAAGAACCGGATCATTTATTATTTTATTTTAGGTACACATATCCCGCTGGCGGGTATCATCCTTCCTTTTATTCTCTTCTCCGTTTACCGGGCGCTGACCGGGGAGTTTGATAAACATAAAAAATTAGTGCGCATCACCTGGCCCGTTTGGTTTTATGTAGCCGTGACAGGGGTGGTTGTGTATTGGATGATCAGTCCCTATTATCATTAAAACCCCATTTCCTCCACCGGGTCCCAGAATAAATTTTTAAAATCCACCACCTGGTCATTCTTTACTTTGATCCCTTCTTTCTTCAATAATTTTTCCATATTGCCGGGCGGTGAGAAATGGTGTTTGCCGGATAAAATACCCAGGCGGTTTACCACCCGATGAGCAGGCACTTTGGGTCTTACCCGGTGACAACCATTCATGGCCCAACCAACCATGCGGGCCGAAGATTTGGTGCCGAGGCAGGCAGCGATGGCTCCATAAGATGTTACTCTTCCTTTGGGTATCTGCCTCGCTACTTCATATACGAGTTCAAAGAAATTTTCATCTCTCCTGCCGGAGGGCTTTATGGTTTTTAGTTTTTCGGATGACTTTTTTTTTATTGCCATACGTTAAAGATAATAATAACCACAAATGCTCTTTGAATTTACTCCGCGGTCTCTGCGTTTCCGCGGTTACCTTTGGTTTTATCAATGAAATTCATTCGTTTGAATTCAGGAACATTCACATAATCAAAAGGACAATGCCGGCAGCCCTGGCCGCAGCAAAACCCCTTTTCAAGGTGATACTTTTCAGTCAGCACTACATATCCGTCTTCGTCAAAGTAAAAATCTATGTTCTCAATCAGTTTCTTCATGGTTTTTCAGAAGTTGTTTTAACTCATCATCTTTTTCTTTACCGGGTAAAACTTCCGGTAAGGAGAAACAGAGATAATGTATTCTGTTGCTTCCCGCTATATCCAGTGATTCATAATGGGTCTTTATTTTTAATTCATCCTTTATCAACGGTTCACTATACACATTATTTGAATCAGTTTTTAAAAGGCAACCGTATAATTCAATCACCGTTTTAGTGAACCGGTAAAGATCTGGGCTGTCAGTTTTCAGGTGTATAAAACCACCGGGCACCAGGAGTTGCCTGTATATCCGCAGAAACTTCGGATGCGTTAATCTTTTTTTCGCTTTCGAAACCCGGAGCTGCGGGTCGGGAAAGGTGATCCAGATCTCGGCCACTTCCTCTTTGGCAAAATATTCCGTTAACTGGTCAATTTCAGTTCTCAGGAAAGCAACATTGGTTAATTCATTTTGTATCGCTCTTTTTGCCCCCACCCAGATGCGGTTTCCTTTCAGGTCAATGCCGATAAAATTTCTTTGAGGGAAAAGCTGGCCAAGCCCTACGGCATATTCACCTTTACCACAGGCCAGTTCAAGTGTAATGGGATTTTTGTTTTTGAAAAAATCATTCCATTGGCCAGGCATATCCTTCGGGAACTGGAGCACATTGGGAAAGGTGTTCAGTTCGGCAAACCGTATCAGTTTTTTTTGACCCATGGGGGGCAAAGATAGGCATGTAGAAAAAATCGGGCTGAATCATTCGTGTAATCTTTTCAGGAGCGATGTTTTAAAAAAGTTTTATCCGTATTTATTTTACAACAGGTTGCAAACGTACAGGCTGCTTTATATTTTTTTATTTTCTATAAAGCTTTTTACCGAAGGGGAAAGTTTAAGTGAAGAATTCAGTTTCAGATTGATCTTCGTTAGTTTACTCAATTGTAAAATGGATTCAGGAAGCGTTGAAAGCTTATTGGATTCGAGGTATAATTCTTTAAGAGCAGTAAGATTGCCGATGTTATCGGGTAATGAACCGAGTTTGTTATATCGCAGGTCCAGCACCGTGAGTGAGGTGATCCGGGTGATACAGGAGGGAAAGACCGTAAATTTATTATAGGGCATTTCAAGATACTTCAGGTTGACAAGCTTGTCCATACTCTCCGGAATAGAGGTCAGCAGGTTTCCCCCCAGCCCGATCTCCGTCAGCTTGGTAAGTTTGGAAATACTTTCGGGAAGGGAACGGAGCAGGTTGCCGTATAAATAAATTTCTGTCAGGTTGACCAACCCGGAAACAGAAGGCGGGAGCGATGTCATTTTATTATTATTCAGGTACAGTTTGTTCAGGTTGGTAAGCCGGGTAATGGATGCGGTAAAAACAGTTATATGATTATTGCTCATGTCCAGCACGGCAAGATTACCCAGCCGGGTAACAGCTTCCGGGAAGGTGTTGAATTTATTAAAACTAAGATTGAGTTCTTTCAGGTTTTCCAGCCGGCTGATGCTTTCGGGTACGGATGTGAGTTTGTTACCGGTAAGGTTCAAAGAGGTAAGATTAGTTAACCCGGTAATGCTCTCCGGAATATCTTTTAGTTTTTGATTGGTTAAAGCCAGGATATAAACATCGGAAGGGTTCTTCAGCGCTTCAGTCAATGACGTGTAGATTTTTTCTTTTTGTGCATGTGCGAACAGCCCCATGGAGACCAGGGAGATGAGCAGTGGAATTTTTTTCATAGCGTAAAATTCGGGAATTTCTGTTTGGAAATTGCTTGAAAAAAACTCCCGAAAAAAAGCCGGGAAAAACTATAACTAAGGGGTAAAAATTACAATCTTATTTTTTAAGATAAAGCAGAATGAATCCAAACGTTGCTACTAATTGGCCGATCCAGAAGATAAACATCCATTTAATGATATCTGCCTTTGTACTTGCCAGGTCTTCTTTTGTTGCGAAGAGTTGAGTTTTATTTTCCATCTCGTCTTTGATCTTTTCTGTTATAAAGGTAGTAAGATTTTCAGCCTTTTCCTTACCAAGCTGAGAGCAGAGCAGATCATAAAGTTTGGTTATTGATATGACACCCATAAAACAAAGAAATAATACTGATCGGTGATTACCCTGGGGAAAACATCAGTTTTTTGACGTTTTTTAAACAGAACCCTGGCTTACGTCGCTGCCCATTCAAAAAAACAAAAGCCTCCGTTAAAAAACGAAGGCTTTAATCATCTGAAAAAAATTGCTGTAGGGGGAGGGTTCGAACCTCCACGAGGCAGTTAGTTGTAGCACAAAGTTCAGTGGTCGACCCTGGTCGGACTCCGGTTTGCACCGGAGAACGGCTCTATGCTATATTTATCCTGTTATCCTCACCCCCGAGACAAGAGGGCATGTCTGCCAAGCTTGCGCTATTTCATCACCCCACAGTGTGAATAGGAAGTCGATCGTCATTAATCTGGTTTCCCAGGTTTCCAATATCACTGTTGCTGCCGATTTCCCTGTTGAAAGAACTTGATAAAACAAAAATAAAGCATTGGCTTAATTTGTTCAAAATAATTTAATGATTATTTTAAAAATTTAGATAATATTCAATAATATTGTTTTTTGTAGAATACATTCTAAAAACCGATGTTAAAATGACTTCCAAATTGAATCTTGACAAACTGGATCAGCAGATCATTCATCACATGATGCATGATGCCAGTATCTCCTATGCTGAACTGGGTAAGAAATTTTTTGTTTCAGCTGGCACCATTCATGTGAGAATTAAAAAACTGCAGGATGCCGGTATCATCAAAGGAACCCGGTATAATGTGGATATAAAACAACTCGGGTATGATGTCATCGCTTTTATTGGCATATACCTGAAGGAAAGTTCCCTGTATGATTCGGTGGCAAAAGAGTTACAGAAGATACCCGAAATCGTAAGATTGAATTATACCACGGGCAATTACAGCATGTTTGCAGAGATCATTTGTAAAGATATCTCAGAGTTAAAGTTGGTACTGCATGACCAGTTGCAGAAGATCAAAGGCATTGAAAGAACTGAAACATTTATTTCCCTGGATGAAAGTTTTAACCGGAATGTGAAAGTGATATAGATACTATTCAATTGGCTTTTGTTCATTTTATTAAGACTAATTACGGCATTATCCAGGTATTGATTTTGCACCACAATAGAAACATAGGAACATAGGGCTTTCACATAGGATTATTCTATGTGTCTATCTAAGTGTAACTATGTCCTATGTGGTGAAAAGATTTATTTTTGACAGTGTTCGATTCGTTTATTGGAAGGGAAGTATTATATTCAATTATAAATTTTGAGTCAGTTCTTTCAGCAATTTAATTGATCATCCATAATAATAAAATAATGCCTGATATTTTTGATTTGATTGCCCGATGGTGGAAAAGGATGCTCGCCGTAATAGTTCTTTCCCTGCTCGTGGTGGGGATCATTACGTACCTCAAACCACTTCAATACCTTTCTGTGAATACAGCAGTACCGGCCAGTTCGTTTACTTCGGACAAGGGCAGGATCTTTAATGAAAATATCCAGGCCCTGTATTCAACTCTCGGAACAACGGATGACCTCGATATGATCCTGGGTACCGCCAGGCTCGATACCGTTTATCTCTTTGTGACCGACCAATTCAATCTCTTTGATCATTATAAAATGAAAGAACAGGGAGACGCAGCCAGAACCAAAGCGGCTTTGTGTTTGAAAAAAAATAGCCGGGTAATGAAGAGTGAATACGGCGAACTGAAAGTTAAAGTATGGGACACCGATAAAAACCTGGCCCCTCAACTGGCCAATGCGATCATGGATAAACTGCAGGCTATTCATGCTGACCTTCAAAGCGCCGGCAATGAAGCTACATTGGCAGGGCTCAGGACCGGTAAAATAAAAATACAACTGCAATTAGATAGCATTACAGGAAACACAGAGCCCATATTGGAGAGGAAAAAAATATTACAGGAACAGGCGCAGCAGTATGAAAAACTGATCAATGAATATCAATTAATCGTTGACAGCAAGCCTCCTGTGCTGATCGTTGTTGAATCCGCGAAACCATCTGCCTGGCCTGACAGGCCCAGGAGAATGCAGGTCATGATCGCAACAGCCGTACTTGGTTTTCTTTTTGCATTGTTGGCGGCATTGGTATCGGACAGAAGAAAAATTTCCGGGTAGTGAACGCTTCCATTTATAAATCTAAATTTCTTTTTCCTTTCTGGGCCGGACTATTTATTGTGCTGGCAGGAATAGCCGTTTATTCGGAACAATATTTTGTCGCGGCAATCCCCTTTGCCTTGCTATTTTTTTACGCCGGATGGCAAAACAGGAATTTTGTTTTTCTCGTATTGATGTTCACGTTGCCGCTTTCTTTTGAATATCATTTTTCTTCGGGCCTGGGTACCGATGTTCCGGATGAGTTTTTGATGATCTTTGTTTCAGGGTTGTTTATTGCATATTGGGTTTATGCCCCAAAATCAATATCTAAAAAACTACTGCAGCATCCGCTGCTGTTTTTATTACTGGTCAGTCTTGCATGGACACTGATCGCCGTGTTGTTTTCATCACAAATACGGATCTCTTTAAAATTCTTATTGGCAAAGGGTTGGTATGCCGGGGCATTTGTCCTGGCCCCGTTGATCCTGTTCAGGGAAAAAAAAATCATCCGGATTGCGGCAGCGACTATGACAGTTTCTATGATTTCCGTTTCAGCTATTGCACTGGCGAGGCATTATAATTATGGATTCCGGTTTGCCCATATCAATGATGCGGTATATCCATTCTTCCGCAACCATGTCAATTATTCCGCCATGCTGGTTTGTGTCATACCCGTTTTGCTTGCTTTTTTCTCAGCAGGTAAAACAAAAAATGAAAAACTATTGATGGGTAGTTTCATTATAATCGCCCTGACCGCATTGGTTTTTTCTTTTTCAAGGGGCGCCTGGCTGGCGCTAATTGTCGGATTGGTTGCTTATTGGCTTATCAAAAAGAAATGGCTTCTTTATGGATTCATCGCTGCAATTATTTTTCTTTTTGCTTCCCTTTTTTGGTTAAAAAATAATAACCGGTACCTGCGTTATTCCAATGATTTTAAAACCACCATATTTCATAAAGATTTTGCCGAGCATCTTGTAGCAACATATAAGTTGAAAGATGTTTCTACTGCTGAACGATTTTACCGCTGGGTGGCGGGGGTGAGGATGGTAAAAGATAACTGGCTTACCGGGTTTGGGCCCAATACGTTCTATGATAATTATAAGGGGTACGCCATTCCCGCCTTCAAAACATGGGTGAGCGATAATAAAGATCATTCCACTGTTCACAATTATTTTTTACTGATCGCTATTGAGCAGGGAGTTCCGGGGCTGATGATTTTTTTGGTTTTGCTTGGAGCTATGTTATACTATGCACAGTACCTGTATCACCGGGTGAAAGATCCTTTTTACAGGACAACAGCCATTACGGTTGGCGTCATGATAACCATGATCATAGTGGTAAATTTTTTAAGCGATCTGATTGAAACGGATAAGATCGGAAGTCTTTTCTTTTTGTGCATCGCCACACTCATTGCTACCGATTCAAATACAAGAGATCAATCTAATCGTTAGGAGTTTTTTGAAAAGCGGGGTTCGTGCGTTGTTCCTCCCCTTGCGGGGAGGTTAGGTGGGGCCTCAAATTCTTCCTCTCACATTGAGCGCATCTCTCAATCCATTTCCCAATAAATTAAAGGCAAGTACCAGCAACATGATGGCAAATCCCGGAGCCAGCGCCAGCATGGGATTTTGAGTGATGATGAAATTATAATTTTCCTTGATCATTAAGCCCCAGCTGGGTTGTGGCGGTTGCACACCCACGCCGAGAAAACTCAGGCCGGCTTCAATAACAATGGCAGAAGCAAAATTACTGGCTGCGATCACCATCACCGGTCCCATGATATTGGGCCATATATGCCGGACGATTGTCCGGAGATCAGAAAAGCCCAATGCCTTCGTGGCTTCCACGTATTCCAGTTCTTTTACCGACATGACTTGTCCCCGTACAAGCCTGGCCACATTCACCCACATGGTGAGTCCCACGGCAATGAACACCTGCCAGAAACCTTTGCCCAAAGCCAGCGTAATGGCAAATACAAGCAACAATGTGGGAATACTCCAGATAATATTAATGAACCACATGATGATATCATC
>CAZQGZ010000066.1:0-14469 GCA_964592935.1 uncultured Chitinophaga sp.
TCCATGATTTGTTCAACGAACAAAATGAAGCGGCAAAAGAAATGATCGCTGTGATGATCCGGAAAGCAAAAGACAGTGGTGTTAAAATCGGCTTGTGCGGGCAGGCCCCCAGCGATTTCCCGGAGTTTGCCCAGTTCCTGGTTGAACAGGGAATCGACAGCATCTCCTTTAATCCTGATGCCTTGCTGAAAGGGATTGAGAATATCAGGAAGGCAGAATCAAAAAACCTTTTATATGATCGGCCAGTTATCTAAATCACAGATCGAAGAAGTATTGAAGTCAAATGTCCTGGGCCGCATCGGTTGTTCGGATGGTAAAAAAACCTATGTGGTGCCCGTCAATTATGTGTATGACGGCAAATTCATCATCGGGCATTCATTAAATGGTATGAAGATCCGGATGATGAGAAAGAACCCGGATATATGTTTTGAAGTGGATGAGATGAAAAGTTTTACCAAATGGAAAAGCGTTATTGTGTGGGGCCGTTACCAGGAATTGACCGGCGAGCGGGAACGGTATCATGCCATGAAGCTTTTTGTGGACAGGATGATGCACATGAAAATAAGTGAAACAGCTATTCCGCCTGAGATCTCAGAACAAAGGGTGCATCCCCGTTCCCCGGGGAATATTAAACCCATCATTTACCGGATCGTGATCACGGAAAAAACGGGGAGGTTTGAGAATTAATATGGAAAACGTCTCGGCGATAAAAACGTTTTTAATGGAAGCCGGCGGCCTGTCACGATTCACCGGTCGTTTCTTTAAACAATGGTTCAGGCCCAGGTATGAAGTGGCAGAATTTTTCCGTCAATGTTTTATTATCGGGTACCGATCACTCCCGCTGATCGGGCTTACTGCTTTTATCATGGGATTGGTATTGACCATGCAGTTACGCCCGTCGATGATCGATTACGGGGTGGAGTCGCAGATACCGGCCATTGTCAGTATTGCTGTTGTTCGTGAAATAGGCCCGGTGATCACAGCATTGATCTTTGCCGGGAAGATCGGGAGCAGCATTGGCGCCGAACTGGGTTCCATGAAAGTGACCGAACAGATCGATGCGATGGAAGTGAGCGGCACCAATCCATTCAAATACTTAGTGGTTACAAGAGTGCTGGCTTCTACTTTCATGTTGCCGGTCCTGGTCATGCTGGGTGATGCGATCTCCCTGTATGGTTCCTGGCTGGGCGTGAATATCCGGGGCAATACCAGTTTCGGATTGTATTGGTCACAGGTCTTTGATAACCTTTCCTTCAATGATGTGTTGCCGGCATTTATTAAATGTTTTGTTTTCGGATTTGCGGTCGGCCTCATTGGTTGTTTCAAGGGTTACAACAGCAGCAAGGGAACAGAAGGAGTGGGGCGTTCCGCCAATTCAGCCGTGGTGGTTTCTTCCGTTTTGATCTTTGTCATTGACCTGCTGGCGGTGCAGGTTACCGATGTGTTGGGAATAAATTAAAGAAGATGATCGCAGAAGCAAAACAGGTAAAAGATAAATTAAAAAAAGCCGGGGGAGAGCCCGTACTGGTGATCCGTCATTTATATAAATCCTTTGGCAGCAATCATGTGCTCATTGATTTTAATATGGATGCGGTAAAGGGAGAGACTGTGGTGGTGCTGGGAAAATCCGGTTCGGGCAAATCGGTTTTAATAAAATGCATAATCGGGTTGATGGAGCCGGATAAGGGCCAGATCGAAATGCTCGGGAAAAGTATCACGGATATAAAATATGAGGACCTGGATAAAATAAGAGCCCGGGTAGGTTTTTTATTTCAGAGCAACGCCCTGTATGATTCGATGACTGTCCGGGAAAACCTCGAGTTTCCCCTGCGCCGCCACTGGATCAAAGTATCCCAGCAGGATGTCAATAGTATGGTCATGGATGCGCTGGACGATGTGGGACTGGCTCATACGGTGGATATGATGCCCGCCGAATTATCGGGAGGCATGCGCAAAAGAATCGCACTGGCCCGCACCCTGATATTGAAGCCGGAAATTATTTTATACGATGAACCAACCACCGGTCTTGACCCGATCACGGCCAGGGAGATCATTGAACTGATGATAGAGATACAATCCAAATACGGAACCACATCGCTGATCATTTCACATGATATGAATTGTGTGCGCATGGCAGGCGACAGGGTGGTGATCCTTTTTGATGGCAGGTGTTATGCCAGCGGAACCTATGAAGAACTGAAAAAAAATAATGATCCCAACGTGAAACAATTTTTTGAATAAATGCAAAATGGCTAAACGGGTTATTAATAATATCAAACTGGGTGCTTTTGTACTGGGAGGTTTATTTTTCCTCGTACTCCTGCTGTATATGATCGGGAAGAACCGTGATATGTTTGGCAAAACATATATACTGAAAGCGAGGTTTGAGAATATTCAGGGCCTGGTATCAGGCAATAATATCCGGTTTTCGGGTATCCATGCAGGTACGGTAAAAAGGGTGAAGATCCTGAATGATTCAGTGATTGAGGTGACTATGCTCATTGACAAAAAGATGAAGAACATTCTCAGGAAAAATGCCATCGTTTCGATTGGTACCGATGGCCTCGTGGGTAATAAAGTGGTCAATATTATTCCTGCGAAAGAACCGGCATCCCTCGCGGAGGATGGTGATTACCTGGCAACAAAACGATCGGTGGATACCGAGGATATGTTGTTAACCTTATCAAAAACCAATAATGATGTTGCGGTGATCGCTGCAGAATTAAAAACTACGGTGCAGCGTGTGAATAACAGCAGCGCATTGTGGAAGATCCTCAATGACCATACGTTGCCCGCCAGCCTCAGGAAGGCGGTGGACCATATCCGGGCAGCAACGGCAAAGGCGGATGACATGATGGATAACCTCGATGCGATCGTGAAAGATGTTAAGAATGGAAAGGGTTCGGTAGGAGCCCTGCTGACTGATACTTCCTTTGCACAAAACCTGGATGATGCTGTTCATAAGATCAGGTCCGTGGGAGATGAAGCTGAAAAACTGGCTGCAGAGATCAGCGATATAGTTGCCGGTCTGAACCAGGATCTGAATCAGGGCAAAGGAACGGCCAATGCCCTGCTGAAGGATTCCATGATGGTGATCAAATTGCATACAAGCCTGGATAATATTCAGAAAGGAACCGATGGGTTTAACCAGAACATGGAGGCGCTGAAGCATAACATCCTGTTCCGGGGTTATTTCAAAAAGCTGGAGAAGAAAAATGCTGCAAAGAACCAGGGTTTATCACAAGATTGAAATAATTTGCTAAGATAAAAAAGAGTGAAGGAGAAGAAAGAGTTGAGAATCTTCCAGGTATGCCTGTATTCCTCTTTTCCCTCTTTTTCTCTTTAATCTCTTAACCAAAAACTCATTCAACCGTGCCAGTACGAAAATTCTGACAACAATCATTTTTATTTGTGCCTGTTGTCATTACCTATAGGGCTGTTGTAAATTAACTTGCCTGTATTACAAACAATTAAAATATTTTATATGAACACCAGTGGTAAAATTTTGGCTGCTGTTGCTGCAGGGATTGCGGCAGGCGCTGTGCTCGGCATTTTGTTTGCTCCCGATAAAGGATCTGAAACCCGGAGAAAGATCAGCGAGCAGGGTAAGAAAATGGCAGAAGGATTCAAAGCCAAATTCAATAAGGGCAAAGAAAAATTCAATGAGATGAAGGAGGAGTTTGAAGAGAGAGTGAATAAAAAAGCAGAAGAATTTGTTTGAGAAATCTGAATGGAACTTCCTCTAACTTAGTGAAAAATTAAAAAAAGTCAGATGGAAAAAACTTTTGCCCGGGTAGAAGAACTGGCCGATACGATCAAAGATTATGTAAATACACGGATCGAATCGGCTAAATTAAGCGCGGCCGGTAAAATATCGGCCGTGCTTGCTAACGTGCTGGCCGCGATCGCGGTGGCATTTGTATTTTTTTTCTTTATCATTTTCGCGGGTATTGCCCTGTCGTTTGGATTGGGTGAATGGATCGGCAAAACATGGGCCGGTTTCCTGATCGTGGCCGGTTTATACGGACTGGCCGGGGTGATCATCTGGTCTGCAAGGGGGAAGTTGATCCGCCTGCCCATTATGAATGCCCTGCTCAGGCAATTCTCCGGGAACGAAGAAGATCATGAAGAAAATGAAAAACATGAAAAAGATTAACAGCAAGATGCAATTACGTGCAGAAAAAAAAAGGCTCAGGGTCCGCCAGGCAGAACTGGAAAAAAAGATCAGGAGGCAATGGAATGATCTGAAAGAAAGTTTAAGGCCCGTGAATATTGCCAAAGAAACTTTTCAGCAGGTGATTCAGAAAAAAACGGAGAAGAACATGGAGGACGAGAATATTTTCAAAAGCACGTTAAAATACGGGATCTCCCTGCTGACCAAAAAGTTCACGGACAAAGCCGGGGAAAAGTTTGAATGGATCTTTAAAAAGAATGGTAGCAGATAATAATGATCCACAGGTAATATACGTAAATTGAGAAGGGAAATATTTCGAGTGATAAAAAAGTGTTTTCCATACAGAGATACGGATAAACAACTTTACACAGAGTTTTGATATTCAAGAACGCTCTCTCTGTGCAACTCCGGTCCTCTGTCACTCTGTGTTGAAAATTCAGTAACAGGATGCCAGGAAAGATCGTTCAAACAGGCCCGATTAATGGATTATCTGCACAGCAGGTGCCGGAGCTTCGCCGGCTATACGGAAAAAATATTTTCCAGTCATCATCTTCAAGACGGTTCAATCATATCGTTTGGGATATTGTCCGGGAGCCCATGTTCATCCTCCTCGTTATTGCCTGCACCCTCTATTTTATTCTTGGAGAAATCAGCGAAGGCATCATGATGTTGCTGGCCATGATCCTCGTGGCTGTCATTTCATTGTACCAGGAAGTTAAAAGCACGAATGCAATAAAAGCTTTACAGCAATTTACGGAACCAAAAGTAAAAGTGATAAGGGATGGAACCGAACAGGTCATATCCGCGGAAGAACTGGTGCCCGGAGATATCCTGTTACTGGATGAAGGCATGAATGTTCCGGCGGATGCGATCTATTTGCAGGGTAATGATCTGAGTGTGAATGAATCGGTCATTACCGGTGAGTCGCTCCCGGCAGATAAACATGAATCGGCCGGGCAAAATATGTTATACCAGGGTACAACGGTCAACAGCGGCAAATGTGTGGCGGAAGTAACCGCCACCGGTAATAATACGGTATTGGGAAAATTGGGTAAAACCGTTGGCGCCTATCATGCTCCCAAAACTTTATTGCAATACCAGCTCAACCGTTTTGTACGCCTGCTTGCTTTTTTTGGTCTTCTTGGTTTCTTCATCATCTTTTTGGTGAATTACCTGCATCACCGGGAATGGGCCACCAGTTTATTGTTTGCATTGACGTTGGCCATGTCGGCAGTGCCCGAAGAAATCCCTGTTGCCTTCTCTTCCTTTATGGCATTGGGCGCTTTTAAAATGAGCAGGCTGGGTATTATCTCCCGTCAACCGCAGATCGTGGAGAACCTCGGGGCCGTAAGCGTGATATGCCTCGATAAGACGGGTACCATAACGGAAAATAAGATGCAGGTAAAAAAAATGTATGATCATGAAAGCAATACATTAACCGTATTACAGGAAAAAACAACAATTCAAAACGGTAATTTATTGTTGTTTGCTGTGCTGGCCAGTGAATTCAATCCCTTTGATGCGATGGAAAAAGCGATCTGGGAAGCCTACGAACAACATACCGATGGAAGATCGCACCTGCCGTTAAAAATGGTTTTTGAATACCCGTTGCAGGGACAACCACCCATGATGACACATGTGTATGAACATGCCGGTGAAAAAGTGGTGGCGGCCAAAGGAGCGGTCGAACGAATACTTGCTGTTTGCCGGATCCGGGGAGGGGAAAAAATTAAGATCACTGAACAGGTCCGGTCACTGGCTTCGGATGGTTACCGGGTGATCGGTGTGGCCAGTTCGCAACATGGGTCATCGGCGTTTCCGGTATTGCAGGATGATTTTGACTGGAAGTTTGAAGGTTTGCTGGCCTTATATGATCCGCCAAAGAAAAATATTCAGCAGGTGCTGAAACAATTTTATGAAGCGAAGATTAACGTCAAGTTGATCACCGGCGATTATCCCGAAACAGCCATGAACATTGCCAGGCAGGTTGGGATCGGCAACCATCTTAAATATGTCACCGGTGAAGCCGTGTTGAATATGAAGGAAGAGGAATTAAGAGAGATTGTAAAGACCATGGATATTTTTGCCCGCATGTTTCCCGATGCCAAATTAAAAGTGATCGATGCCTTGAAGGCCAATGGTGAAATCGTTGCCATGACCGGCGATGGGGTCAATGATGGTCCTGCATTAAAATCTGCGAGCATCGGAATTGCCATGGGGAAAAAAGGAACAGAGATCGCACGGCAGGCAGCCGACCTGGTCATCACCGATGATAACCTGGAACGGATGGTGACTGCCATCCGGGAGGGAAGGAAGATCTTCAGTAACCTGAAAAAAGCAGTGCGGTATATCATATCCATTCATATTCCCATTATCCTGATCGCATCACTGCCTTTATTATTCGGTTGGACATATCCCAATATTTTTACGCCGATCCATGTTATTTTCCTTGAATTGATCATGGGCCCCACCTGTTCTATCTTTTTTGAAAGGGAACCGGTGGAAGAAACCATCATGCAGCAGACACCGCGTGAGAGGAGCAGTGGTTTATTCACCCGGGAAGAATTACTCATCAGCGTGGTGCAGGGATTGGTGATCGCCCTGGCAGGACTGACCTTATATTATTATTTCATGAACCAGGGATCCGGTCTTGAAAAAACAAGGACCATTGTTTTCACCACACTTATATTCAGCAATGTTTTTCTCACTTTTGCCGGCCGGTCATTTACAAAAACAATTTATCATACCAGCCGCTTTAAAAACAACCTGGCGCCATTCATTCTAATTGCCTCTGCCATATTCCTTTCTGTCATTCACAGTGTTCCTGCGGTCCGCAACCTGTTCCAACTGGTAAGCATCACACCGGGTGAGTTTTTGCTTTGCTTTGGTGTGGCTTTTGCCGCTGTGATGTGGTTTGAATTGTATAAAACCGGCCTGCTGAAGCAGGTTTAGCGGTGATCCTCATTCTTTCCTGTATTTTGTCAGTCATATAGCTGACTATAATCAGCCCCTGCGGGTGAATTGTTGAAGAACTTTACGCATCGTAAAGGGATAAATATATTCAGCATCATATGCCGTTAATTGCACAGCGAAAAAAAACTGAACACTCCAACCATTTTGAAGCGCTTTTTAAGGAAGCTGCCATGGGTATACTCATCACCAACGGGGAGGGAAAGATCACTGCTATCAATCCCTTTGCATTAAGGGATTTTGGGTATACGGAAAAAGAACTGGTTGGGAAAAAAATTGAAATGCTGATACCGGCCCGGTTTCAAAAAAAACATGTTGCTCTCCGGGAAAATTTTTTGCAGCAACCCCGTAGCAGAACACTGGGAGCGGGTAAGAATTTATTTGCATTAAGAAAAGACGGCACCGAATTCCCGGTGGAGATCAGCCTGGGCTATTACCAAAGCAACGGGGATAAATATGTCATTGCTTTTATCAGCAATATCACCAGCCGGAAAAAGGCCGAAGCGGAAATTGAAAAATTACACGATGAACTGGAAGCAACCGTTGAGCAACGTACGAAGGCCCTTAAAAGAACATTGCAGCAACTGGAAATATCCAGGGATACCCTGGAGGAAGTGTTGGCTTTTCAAAAAGCGATCCTGGACAATGCCGGCGCCATCATCATTGCTACCGATGAAAAGGGACTGATCAAATTGTTCAACCCGGAGGCAACAAGGAATTTTGGTTACCAGGGGAAAGAAGTCATTAATAAAAAAACTCCTGTTTTATTTCATGATATCAGTGAAATAGAAAAGAGAAGAGAATTGTTGTTTAGGGAATTCGGGGTAAGGATCATGGATGATTTTGGGGTAATGGTGGAAAAAGCAAAAAGGAATATCCATGAAGAGTCGCAGTTCAATTTTAAAAGAAAGAACGGTACCATATTCCCGGCCCTGCTGACCATTTCCGCCATCCGGAATAATGCGGGCGAGATCACGGGATTTATGGGCATTGCCATTGATATTTCTGAAAGAAAAAAAGCGGAAGAGAACCTCCGCGAAGCATTGAAAAAGGAAATTGAACTGAATGAACTGAAGTCCCGTTTTGTTTCCATGGCTTCGCATGAATTCCGTACACCGCTCAGTACGGTGCTTTCATCCGCTTACCTGATCGGTAAATATACCAGCACCGAGGATCAGCCGAAGAGAGAGAAACACCTGCAGCGTATTGTTTCTTCCATCAATATGCTGACGGATATTTTGAATGATTTTCTCAGCCTCGGCAAGATCGAAGAAGGGAAGATACAGGTCCGTTACAGTGAATTCAATTTTCGTGAACTGATTGCGCAGACCCTCGAAGAAATAAAAAACAGTCTGAAAAAGGGGCAGGTTATAAATTACCGGCATACCGGTAACCCGGATGTTTCACTGGATGCATCCCTGTTGACACATATCATCATGAACCTGGTTTCCAATGCCAGTAAATTCTCCGGAGAATCAAGCCTGATTGAAATCAATTCACAGGTCCGGAATCACAAGATCATTCTTTCAGTGAAAGATCATGGTATCGGAATTTCCAGGCAGGACCAGAAACACCTGATGGAACGTTTTTTCCGTGGCGCCAATGCCGGTAATATCCAGGGAACCGGGCTCGGGCTGCATATTGTTGCCAAATATGCTGAACTGATGAACGGGGAAGTTGAATGTATCAGCGAACTGGAAAAAGGAACAGAATTCATCATCACCTTTCACACAAAAAAAAGTAACTATGAAAAAGATATTACTGATCGAAGACAATGAAGATATCCGTACCAACACAGCGGAGATCCTGGAACTTTCCAATTATAAAGTAGTGGTGGCGGAGAATGGCAAGACGGGTGTGGAGAAAGCCATCGAGTGTAAGCCGGACCTTATTCTCTGCGATATCATGATGCCCGTACTCGACGGCTATGGCGTCATGCACGCCATTCATAAGAACGACACGCTGAAAAATACGCCCTTTATTTTTTTAACTGCCAAAGCGGAGCGAAGTGATTTCCGTAAGGGCATGGAACTCGGCGCCGATGATTATATCACCAAACCGTTTAACGGAACCGAATTGCTGAATGCAGTGGACAGCCGGTTAAAAAAAATGGACCTGTTGAAACAGGAGTTTACCAACGGGCTCGAAGGGCTTTCACACCTGATGCAGGAGACCCTTGGAAAAAATTCACTGGATGCATTTACCGAAGGACGCAATATCAACAAGTATAAAAAGAAACAGGCTATTTATTCGGAAGGCAATCATCCCAACCGGCTTTACTATGTATTAAAAGGGAAAGTAAAATCATACAAGACCAACGAGGACGGCAAGGAACTGGTGACTGATCTTTTCAGGCCCGGGGATTTTCTTGGTCATATTGCATTGCTGGAAGGCGCCACGTACAAAGACAGCGCGGAAGCTATGGAAGAAACCGAACTGGCGGTGATACCCCGGGAGGATTTTGATGAATTGATCAGCAGGAATCCTGAAATAGCGAGGAAATTCATACAACTTCTTGCAAAAAATATTACAGAGAAAGAAGATCATTTACTGGGACTGGCCTATAATTCCCTGCGTAAAAAAGTAGCCGATGCCCTGCTGGTGCTGCAAAAAAAATACCAGAGGAAGAAAGATGAAAAATTTGCGATCGACATCAGCCGGGAAAGCCTGGCCACCATTGCCGGTACGGCCACTGAATCACTGATACGCACACTGAGTGATTTCCGGAATGAAAAAATGATTGATATAAAAAACGGGAGTATTACGATCATCAACCAGCAAAAGCTTGAACACCTCGTGAATTGAATTCCTGATACCTGAAAGGAAACTTATAAAAGAACGGGGCTGTCTGAAAAGTTACCTTAATAAAGATCTCACGCAAAGACGCAAAGCCGCAACGTAAAATTTTCGATCAGTTTTTTTTGCGCCTTAGCGTCTTTGCGAGAAATATTGACTTACAAGACCGTCTCGTATTTCTTTTTCAATCTTATACCGTGACACCTGTCACGTATCATCAGAAAGCTTTACCGGATATTTCACTCACTTTCGTCACCACATTACTCTTTACCATATCGTTTACGATCATTTGGCCATATTCATGCGCCAGGCTTTCCGAATCATCCGGGTCAAAGGATTGGGTTTGCACCGAGTATACTAATTTCTGGGTGCTCATATCATAAAAATTGCTTTCCCAGAAATATTTGGTGTTGGTGACATAATAGCCCGGTTCATAGATGCGGCGGTAGAGTGTTGTGCGGTAACCCCAGAACCGGTTATAATAATATCCGTAGGGTGAATAATAAATATTCCCGGGGTAATACCGGCTTTCTTTTTGTTTATCCAGTAATACGACCGTCAGCACGGCATCCACACCGCTATTCTTCAGGTTCGTGATTGCTGCATCTTCATCCATATTGTTGAATGCTTTCGGGCCCATTTCATGGAAGGATGAAACCGCGTTATATCCCAATTCCCGCAAATCATTTACCAGGTGGTCTTCCATACTCACTTTCATAGTGCGGTCATTCTCGCGGATCAGTCCGAGCACCATGATCTTGTTGTATTTTTTGGGAACGGTATTTTCTGCTTTCCAGGATGTGGTGATCCTTGATGTGCTGCAGCCCAGCCCGATGGCCATCAGCAGCAGGATCATGACGATCCATTTATTATTCTTTTTCATGATCTTTCGTTTTGTTGCAATAGCAAGTTATTAGCGGAAAGACGTTCAATAAATGATGACTGTCATTCCGGGTGAGAATGGTTGTCAGAATGGTTTTTTTATAAAAGAAACGCAGGGGCTCCGGGGTAGTTTTATGAAAACGGTTTGGGAAAAGATAAATGCGCAGTTCTTTTTTTAATAATAAAAAAATTACCGGTGTTCAATGATATTCTCCGTGAGATAGTTGTTGAAATCCTGTTTCAGGCGGGTAAAATGTTCTTCTTCATTTTTGATGTTATTCCTGAGCTTCCTGATTTTGCTGTCCACTTTCCGGATGATCATCCCGTCTTCAAAGATCTCCCTGACGAGCAATTTTTCCAGTTCGGTCAGTTCATTTCTTAATGAACCTATTTTTTCATCTTCCTGCAAAAATTGGGCATGGAATATTTCCACTTCCTCCAGCCAGTTGTTATCGAAATTGTTTTTCAGCATGTCCGAAAGCCTGTTCTTCAGGTGAATATTTTCATCGGTCATGAAACCGAGTTCCCGTTTCCAGGATTCGGTCTCATATTGTAATTGTTTTAATTTCATTTCTGACATAGGGTCTTCCATTGTTTATATTTAGAAAAAGAAATTTTTTCGCCGGGCAATTGTCCGTTAAAATGTTTTTATAAAGTTATTTTTCAACTCCGGGAAGGGAAAGAATATTCATCATTGATTTTACTGACAGTGATCAATGAATTCCTGGCAGACCCCCGGGTGGTTGGTTGAAAAAGATATGGATTTTTTAAGTTTTGGTACAGTTTGATTTTTTTCCGGTAATGCCACGAAGGCACAAAGTCACTAAGAGTTCACGAAGAATACTTTGTGTTACTTAGAACCTTTGTGACTTTGTGGCAAAAAAATCAAATGGATACGCTGGTGTTTTTATAAGAGACTTTTATTTCAAAAAAAGCCCCGTTCCGCAGGGGCGGAACAGGGCGTTAAGCCATCCTGTAATTGGCTTATTTTACAGCAATGTGCTTGCTGATCACTGTTTTTTTGGCTTCCTCTTTTTTGGGTAAAACGAGTTTTAAAATGCCATCTTCATAACGGGCTTCGATTTTTTCTTTGATGATCTCATCGGGCAGTGTGAAACTGCGGCTGAAGGAAGTATAGTTGTACTCTTTCCTTGTGAATTTTGCTTCCTTGTCATCTTTTTTCTCCTCTTTTTCACAGCTGATGGTGATCATGTTTCCCTCGATGTCAATGTTGAAGTCATCTTTCTTCATGCCGGGTACGGCCAGGGCAACCATAAAATCATCTTTGTTATCGGTAATGTTTACGGCCGGGATAGTCATGGCCTTTGCGGGGAAAAGATCACTCTCAAACCAGTTGTTCCAGGGTTTGAAAAAGTCATCAAAAAGGAACGGGGTCCTTTCGGTGAATTTGGCTAATGCTTTATTTCCCATAAAACCTCCTTGTTTTTTTATGTTTTGAATTTGATTGACAGGACAAATGTATTTTCTGCAGCAGGTGGAATCAAAGACGATGGTCAGCAAAAAAAGTGAGTGTAGTCAGGGAAAAAAACAGGGATGTCTGTAATGAAATTTAAAAACAGTGATACAGAGGAACACAGGGAGAAAAAAATGTTTTGAACCCTCGGTATAACCCGGTATTCATGTGTTGAAAACCTTCAATTATTTCAGCTTCGCTGTTTATAATAAAATGTAAGCATATACAAACCCACCCGGATAAATTCATAGGAAAACCAGCGGATAAATTGTTTGAAGATATTTTTTGTCCGGGTATGTTTCTCTTTGGTTATATGGATGCAGTCGTTTTGAAGAATGGTTTTGAGCCTTTGTTCAACTTCTGCTGCAAAGCCCGGATGCCGTACATCGAGGTTCAGCTCAATACTTGCATAGGCGCTGATGTTGTTAACATTGTATGATCCGATCGTAAGCCATTCGCTGTCGCACACCGCAACTTTTGCATGCAGAACGGCAGGCTGGTATTCATACAATTCGATATTATTCCGCAGAAGCCAGTCGTACATCCATCGTTCGGCATGTTTGGCAAGCATCACATCGGAACGGCCAGCTGTTATAATATTTATTTTCACTCCCTTCCTCGAAGCATTTCTTAATAAACGGCGTATCACTTTCCCGGGCAAAAAATAACTGCATATAATAGTGATATGCGATCGTGCATTCCGGAACATTTCCCGGTATGTTGCGGAAATTTCATTCTTGCGGCGCACCCAGTCATTCCGCCGCATCCTCACCGGACGGCTTTCTTCTTTATTAAAATCAAAAGCCAGTTCTTTTTCTTCACAGGGAGTAATGCCCATATTAGGAGGAAAATTATTCCAGGTTTTCCAGCAAAGCACACAAAGATCCCGCGCAGTTTCCCCCTCGGTATAGAGGGCAAAATCAAGCCAGGCAGGTTTGCCCGGCATGTCGTTGTAACGGTTGGTGATATTGATGCCGCCTACCAGGGCGTATTTTGTATCGGCTACAAAAACCTTATGATGCATCCTCCGCCCGAAATAGAAATATTTGCTTCTGAAAATGGGTTCAAAAAAGCGGAAATGCACACCCGAATTTTTCAGATCATTAATGAAGCGCTTTGCCATGACCTGGGAAGCATAACCATCCGTTAATAAATAAACCGAAACATTTCTCTTCGCAGCGGCGATCAGGGCATCAGCCACCTGCCGGCCGGTATCATCATCATCGTAAATATAGGTTTGCAGGTGAATGCTTTCCGTGGCCCGGTTGATCAGGTCCAGCAGCAAATTAAAATATTCCCGTCCTCCCCGGATCAATTGTACTTTATTCCGGTTGGAATATTCAGCGGAGGATCTTATGTTACCCGGCATATGTTTTATTAATACCTTTTTTCGGTGTCTTATATTTCATGGTTCACCGGCAATATAATCAAACTAACTGCAGTATCCTCTCCGGGCAAAGTTAATCTGCATGAAAACGTCCTGATAAAACTAAATGGGAGAGTGTAAAAGGGAAATGACAGGAGTCACTTTCCGTACTGATTATTGCCCGGGTTTACTGTTTTGATATCCGTCATGGTTTAAACTATTGCCGGTCATTGACGGGAGGTTTTGATAATGATAGCTTAGTACTGTAATATATTTAAAAAATATTCAAAGACATTAAATGATATTTTATGCATATAGATATCAATGACCGGACCTCATTCCGCGAAATACAGAAGGCGTTTTCAGATTTTTATCCTTACCTGCAACTTGAATTTTATACAAGACCGCATAAAAAATACGAAACATCCCTGGATATTGACCTGGTTCTCCCGGGAAAGACCGTCGGGGAAGTGAAAAAGACGCATGTGTCAGGCATACTCGAGATCAGGCCGCAAGAAACAGTTGCTGATGTAGAGAAAGAATTGAAACAGCGGTTCGGTTTATCGGCACAGGTATTCTGGAAAGATAAAGAAGTATGGTGCCAGACAACCGGGATGGATGATTTTACCTTAAAGGAACTGAATGAGATGGGACGCAATTCTTCGGATGAGTTTATCATTTCCGATTATGAAGAAGAGTTGGAGGAAAAAAATTATTGAGTATTACGGAAGTCCGAAAGTCCGGAAGTCCGAAAGTCCGAAAGTCCGAAAGTCCGAAAGTCCGAAAGTCCGAAAGTCCGAAAGTCCG
>CAZQGZ010000066.1:14569-17150 GCA_964592935.1 uncultured Chitinophaga sp.
AAAGTCGGGAAGATGGATAAGAAGTAAAAGTGAATTTCAATATTTACAGTTTAATTGCGTTGGCGGCATAAATGTGAAATTTGATTTTTAAATCTTCCTCTGTTAAAATGTTACCGCGATTGAAAGGAAACGGGACTGAATCCTTTTCCTTTTTAATGTTTGGAAATTCAACTTTAAAAGACCGTTCCGGCAATAAATCCGGAACGGTCTGAAGAAAAAATCTTTTACCAGAAACCGTTATCACTATTATTGATCACTCTTCAAATGCATATTCCGGTACTTCTATTTCCAGTTTGCTGACTACCTGCGTGATGCCCGGTGCATTCCAGGCTGCTGTTTCTGCATCTTCTTTTTCTGCAATCGAACGGACTTTACCAAACAGGGTGACTTTGCTTCCGCTTACTTCAGCGGTGATCCTTCCGGCATCGATCGTAGCGCTCCGGTGAAAGGCAGAACTGATCTTTTGCTGAATGTCGGCCGGTTTTGCTTTGGGTTTTACGGTAATTAAATTGAGTACCGAACGAACACCGGTCAGATTTTCAATGGCGGTTTTGGCGCTGGTGCGCTGGAAATCCCAATCCACTTCACCTTCCAGTTTTACATGACCATCTTCCACTTTGATCCTGATCTTTTCTTCCTGGATAGCGGAATGCCATTTGAGTGCATGCAGCACAGCTTCTGCAATTTCTGTATCTGTTTTCCGGAGTGCGGGGGAGATACCCACCTGGATGTCTTCAGCAACTGCTTTTACGCCGGCCACTTTTTTGACAGCTTTTTCAGCAATTAATTTCTTGCCGTAATTATCCACCCGGCCGGATAAGGTTACGATCCCGTTCTTTACGGCTACACCGATTTCAGAGGCATTCAGCAGCGGTTGCCATTTGAGTTCCTCTATCACTTCTTTTTGGATCTGCATATCAGTTTTCATAAAAATTAATTTAAGAATGAATAGATGAAATTATTAGTGATGATGAGCTACCCGGTTTTTCTTAAATCCCTCCATTTATTGAGATAGAATAAAACCTCTTCATCATTTACCTGTTCAAAATCTTCATAAAAAGCGCCCACGCCGAAAAATTGATCAGGGATCAGCACTGCAATCACTTCGTCGACGACAGGGGATAATTTATGCAAGGCATCCCGGGCAGCAACGGGTACCGCTATAATGATCTTCCGCGGGTGACTTTTACGCAAAACATTTACCGTGCCCAGCAACGTATTCCCGGTTGCAATGCCATCATCCACCACGATCACCGTTTTGCCTTCAAGGCTTGCAGGTTCTTTATCACCCATAAAACGACTGTACATTTCTTTCAATCGTTGCCGCACTTTTTTTAATTCCTGTTCAATATATTCATCACTTACGTTTTCATGCGGCAAAATAAAATGGTCAGTAAGACTGGCGGCCCCGATCGCATATTCCTTATTCATCGGGTGACCGATCTTTTTGGTAAGCACCAGTTCGAGGGGAAAGCCGAATTCTTTTGCCACCGCATAGGCCACCGGCACCCCGCCCCTCGGCACGGCAAGCACCACACCGGGATCATTCCTGTATTTTTTTAATTTTTGCGCCAGCAACAACCCCGCTTCGATCCTGTCCCTGAACATATCAGTTGTTTTTATTGTTTTTCAAAACGGCCTGTAATCTTTTTTATCCTGATCCTGTACATCACGTATTTTACCCGCGTGCTGTCGTCCACTTTATCATTCTCATCATACCCGAATGTATGGATCGTACTGCTGGTCATCAGCGGGAAAACATTCCCGAATAAGATCTCCCTGGCTTTTTCGGCCTCTTTATTTTTTAATTCCTCAAATTCCCCGTAGACGATGACGCTTTTCCAGTTCCGCATATCGGTCATGACGTCCACCTCAAAACAGATATTCGGATTTTTCCGGAGTATTTTCATTTTCATGCCTTCATTGCTCTGGCCATAAATGTATTTGCCATCGTAGGTATACGTTACCGGTACAACATAAGGTTGTTTGCCATCCGTACAGGCCAGCCTTCCCAGCACCTGGCTGGTCAGGATATTATCGATCTGTATTTCGCTTAATTCACCCAGCATAATTTTATTCTTTTAAAGCTACCCGTTGAAGATATTTTTCGAACCAGGCTGCAGCGCTTGCACAGACTTTTTCCATCATGCCCGGCTCTTCGAATAAATGGGTGGCTCCTTCAATGATCTCCAGTTTTTTGGCGCATCTCAATTGCGCATAGGCCTCCTGGTTAAGTTTTATTACTTCATAATCGATGCTGCCGACAATGAGCAGGGTCGGGGCTTTCACGTAAGGTAATTTATCCATGGCCAGGTCGGGTCTTCCTCCCCGCGAAACAACGGCGCCGGTACCCGGTAAGACAGAAGCGGCATTTAAAGCAGATGCAGCGCCGGTACTGGCACCGAAAAAACCGATGCGGCTATCTTTTGCTGCAGGGATTCCTTCCAGCCACTCAGCCGCACCGGTCAGTCTTTCAGTTAACAGGTCAATGTCGAACCTGTTGCTGTATCTTTTATCTTCTTCTTCTGTAAGCAGATCAAACAGCAGGGTACCGAAATTTTTTTTGTGCAGGTAGTTTGCC
>CAZQGZ010000067.1:0-16942 GCA_964592935.1 uncultured Chitinophaga sp.
TTCGTTTTTGGTCCCGGAGGCATTGGAATTGTATCAAAATCCGGAACACTTACTTATGAAGCAGCCGACCAGGTGGCCAAAGCAGGGCTTGGCATTTCAACTGCTGTGGGTATCGGTGGTGATCCCATTATCGGAACCACCACCAAAGAAACGATTGAATTATTTATGAATGATGAAAACACCGATGCCATTGTCATGATCGGGGAGATCGGGGGAGGCATGGAAGCCGAAGCGGCAAGATGGATCAGAGAAAATGGCCATAAAAAACCCGTCGTGGGTTTTATTGCCGGCCAGACAGCTCCCCCGGGAAGAAGAATGGGCCATGCCGGTGCCATCGTTGGCGGTGCAGATGATACGGCGGCTGCAAAAATGAAAATAATGACCGAATGCGGGATCCATGTTGTGAACAGCCCCGCGGATATCGGGAAAAAAATGGCGGAAGTGATGAAGAAGTCAATGGTGAATGGTGGATAGTGAATTGAATAAGCAATCACCTTATCAATAATAAACCTCCCCGATTTTCGGAGAGGTTTTAATTTTTATAGAGTCTGGTGATAAAACGACTTATTCACCATTCACAATTGACCTTTTACTAATGGGCTTCACGGATAAAACGGGCCAACTCATCTTTGCTGCTGCTGAAGGTCAATGCATCCATCAACAGGTAGATTTTTTGCTTGTCAACAATTTTGCAGTAAGCATATTTTGCAACTTCCATCCTGTTGCTTTCAAACGTGAAAAGAAGCATCAGGTCATATACCTGCTGCGTGGTAAAATTATTCCTGTCCATGACCGTTTTCACGGAAATCATTTTGTTGGATTCCATCCATTCCTTACGGATCTGCTCTTTTACCTGGTTAAATTCCCGGTTACTCATCACGTTTCCATACCCATTGTTCCATTCGCCTCCATAGGCATTGTCGTCAGCGCCATTATAACCATAATCCCCTTTTTTACCTTCCTGGCAGTCAAAATCATTATCGATCCTGTATGAATTCATAAATACCCGGCCGGAACCGCTGATTGTGATATCAACCTGGAAATCCCTGCCGAGATAAACCGAAGTGGCGTAGATAATTTCATAAACGGGATCAAAACGGGAAGTAAACCTGTCCTTTCTTTTTTCACGGTACACCCTTACATTATGGCTTCCTTCAGGAAGATTGTTCAGTGTCACGCTGTTTCCCCTCATCAATATTCTCTGCCCATCCACTTCAATTTTCAGTTTCATGGCATTATATTCAGTGAATATGCTCAGGTGACTGCTTTCGGAAGCAGGAAGGGAAAGGGAGCATAATGAACCGACCAGTAGCGTAAAAAATTTTTTCATGATTGCTGGTTTTACGTTTTAAAATTTTTGTTACAGTCACTCCATTTCCAAAGGCGTGCCATCGTGCCAAAAAACAACTGAAGGAAATGTTAAAGGGGGAAAAATCGTAATAACACGAAATGCGGGTTTATGCGGGAATGCAGGCCGGCAAAATCTTTCATCACAAAAACCTTCTGTGTTACCCGTTGTTAATATCTGAAAGAAGATAACGCTGTCTTCTATAAAATTTCTCCTTAAAGATCTGGGTAAGGATAATATGATCTTATGAAATTTCCCTTCGTTTTGCATCCCATACAGCAGTACTTCGCCGGCCATCCTTCAAAAATCATCCATAATCAGAGAAAGGTCATCGAAGCAAACAATAAGTTTAATTACCTTGTACAAAATTTTAACAGCATGAAATTACCATTGACCAGGAAGCTGTTTTTGATCATCACTTTCTTCAGCTTATTCATCATGAAAGCCAGCAGTCAGAATCCAGTTAAAAATTATGAAAAGGAATGGAAGAGAATTGAAGATTTCGTCAGCAAGGGTCTTCCAAAATCCGCATTAACGGAAGTAAAAAAATTATACGACCTGGCTAAAAAAGAAAAACAGGATGCACAGGTCATTAAAACCCTCGTCTATATGACAGGTTTGCAAACGGAGAACCGGGAAGAAAATGAAATTATTTCCATCGGCGAAGTAGAAAAGGAGATCGGTACCGCAAAAGAACCCGTGAATTCAATTCTGAAAAGCCTGCTGGCCGGCATGTACTGGAATTATTTTCAGCAACATCGCTGGCAGATGTATAACCGTACAAAAACGGATAATTTTAAAAAAGAAGATATTGCCACCTGGGATGCAGAGGATTTTCATAAAAAGATCATTGAATTATACCTGCAATCCCTGAAAGAAGAAAAATTATTGCAGCAAACGAAATTAGAGCCATTTGACGCCATCATCTCCAAAGGAAATATGCGGCACCTGCGGCCTTCCCTTTATGATTTACTTGCTCACAGAGCCCTTGGCTATTTTCAAAATGATGAAAGGGACATCAAAAAACCCGCTTATGCATTTGAAATAGACCAGGCATGGGCTTTTGACCCCGCCGCTGATTTTGTAAACCGGAAATTCGTTACTAAAGATTCATTATCACTTCAGCATAAAGCATTGCTCATTTACCAAAAACTGATCGCCTTTCACCTCAATGATGCCAAACCGGATGCTTTAATTGATGCAGATATCCAGCGCATCGGGTTTGTCAAAGAAAAATCCGTACACCCGGAAAAAAGCAAACTTTATTTTAATGCCCTGGATCGTATTGCCCGCAAATATGAAAACCTCCCGGCCTCAGCCCAGGCATCCTACCTGATGGCAGCCTGGTACGAAGAGAAAGCCGCAGAATATAAACCGTACGGTGATACGACCCACCGGTTTGACCGGGTTAAAGCAAAAGAGATCTGTGAGAAGATCCTGCAGCAAAAAGATTCTTCCGAGGGAAAAATAAATTGCCGGAACCTGCTGAACCAGATCAAAAGCAAAACACTTCATTTCACGGTGGAGAAAGTGAACGTGCCGGGTCAGCCCTTCAGGGCTTTGGTGAACTACCGGAATTTCAATACAATTTACCTGCGGGTCATAAGAGTGGATGAAAAAATAAAAGAACTCATGGTGAACACCTACGATGAAAAATACTGGCCGGCAGTCATCGCAGCAAAACCCGTAACAAGCTGGCAACAATTATTACCAGCCACCAATGATATGCAGGCGCATAATGCAGAAATAAAAATTGATGCGCTCCCCTCCGGGGAATATGTACTGGTTGTTTCAGATGAAAAAGATTTCAGCGGGAAAAAGACCCTCCTCGGGGCCCGGTTCTTTTATGTTTCCGGCATCAGTTATGTAAATAACCTCGATGATTATTTTGTATTGAACCGAGACAATGGTCAGCCCCTGGCCAAAGCCGCTGTACAGGTATGGGAACAGAAATATGATTATAAACAATCCCGGTATATCAGGGAAAAAGCAAAGCTTTATACCACCGATGCCAATGGTTTTTTCAGGATGGACAAACCCAAGAGGGATGCCAGTTATTACGGTAGTTACTCCTACCTGTTTGATATCACCCACCAGGGTGACAGGCTTTTCATGAATGACCTGGTATATAATTACTATTATGACAATCTTCCGGAAGAACCCCGGGTCACTAATTCTGTTTTCCTGTTTACCGACCGTAGTTTGTACCGGCCCGGCCAAACGGTCTTCTTTAAAGGCATCGTGCTGGAAAGAAACAATAAAGAAAAAGGGGGCAGGATAAAAAGCAATTATGAAACGATTGTTATTCTCCGGGATGCCAATTATAAAGATGTGGATACAATAAAAGTTAAGACCAACGAGTTTGGTTCATTCAATGGTAAATTCCAATTGCCGCAAAGCGGAATGAACGGCCAGTTTACCATCTACACAAGCCCGGATAACGGCAATGCCGGCTTCAAAGTGGAAGAATATAAACGCCCTAAATTCTATGTTGACTATGAACCCATCAAAGGCACCTATAAAGTAAATGATCAAATAAAGGTTACCGGTATTGCCAAAGCTTATGCAGGCAATAATATTGACGGGGCCCTGGTAAAATACCGGGTTGTCCGCCAGCCCCGGTTTATTTATACCTGGTGTTTCTGGCGCTGGTGGCAACCGCCCGTAAATGAAATGGAAATTGCACATGGAGAAATCAAGACGGATAAGGATGGAAAATTCATGGTTGAATTCAAAGCGATCCCGGACCTCACCCTTGATAAAAAATTTGAGCCGGTGTTTGATTATACAGTTTATGCAGACGTTACGGATATCAACGGGGAAACCCGGAGCGGCGAACAGATGGTTTCGGTAAGCTATAAATCCCTGATGCTGGTAACAAATATCCCTGCCAGCCTGCCTGCCGATAGTTTAAAAAAATTATACATCCGCTCACAGAATATGAATGGCCAGTACGAACCCGCCATCGTAAAAGTGACGATTACAAAACTGAAAGAAGAAAAACGGCTTATCCGCGAACGGCTTTGGGAAAGACCCGACCAGTTCAGCATGACCAAAGATGAATACACCCGTTATTTCCCTTACGATGAGTATGACAATGAAAGTGATTTTAAGAGTTGGGAAAAGGGACAACAGGTATTTGAAAAAAGTGATTCAGCAAGGGATAGCGGGGAATGGCGGGTGGCAGGTGGATTTCAACCCGGGTATTATGTGATCGAAATGGAAACGGCAGATAAGAATGGGGAAATGGTGAAAGATGTAAAATACGTTGAATTGTTTGACGAAAAAAGTATGCAACTGAATCGCCCGGATTATTTGTGGAAAGGAATACAAAATACTACTGTCGAGCCCGGCGAGACCGCAAAAATTGAACTGGGAACATCAGCTGATAATTTATTTGTAGTGCACTTGTTGGATAAGGGAACGGGTAACCGGCAACCGGCAACCAGTAACTATACATTCCAGAAATTCAATAATGAAAAGAAAACATTCTCCTTTCCCGCTGCTGAAACGGACAGAGGTGGCTATGGTGTAAGCTGGATGTTTATCAAACATAATCGTTTTTACCAGTTGAATCAAACGATCAACGTTCCCTGGACCAATAAGGACCTGGTCATTGAATATGCCACCTACCGTGATAAGACATTACCGGGCAGTGAAGAAAAATGGAAACTGAAAATAAGCGGTTATAAAAAAGAAATGGTTGCCGCAGAAATGCTGGCCGGCATGTATGATGCTTCGCTGGACCAGTTTTACCCGCACGGCTGGAGTGAACCGTATATCTGGCCATATTATTATAACAGCCGTAGCTGGAATGGTTCGCAGAACTTCACCAAACTGGAATCCGCCCAGCGTTATACCAGTGAATACGAAAACAAATATGTGGATAAAAGGTATGATTATCTTTTTGCTGACATGAACGGTTACGATGATCTGAACTTCGGATTTTACGGAGGAAACCCCAAAATGATGCGGCTGGCAAAACCGGTAATGGCAGACGGAGCCGTTGATGAAGAAAAGATGCCGATGGCGGAGGTTTCTCCGGCAAAAAAATTAGACGGTAAAGATGGTGATGGCATTGCTGACCAGTTTGATAAAGAACAAAGTGGTGAAAATAAAAATAATCAGCAGGGATCTGAAGTGAAGATCCGCAAGAACTTCAACGAGACCGCTTTCTTCTTCCCCGATCTGCACACCGATTCAACCGGGGCCATTGAATTTTCATTCACCATGCCCGAAGCATTGACCAAATGGAAATTCATGTCGCTGGCACATACAAAGGAGGCCGCTTTTGGAAGCAGTATCAAAGAAATCGTGACCCAAAAAGAACTGATGGTACAACCGAATGCCCCCAGGTTCCTGAGAGAAGGGGATAGAATGGAATTCAGCTCCAAGATCGTCAACCTGACGGATAAGGAATTAAAAGGAATGGCGCAATTACAATTGATCGATGCCACTACCAATGAACCGGTAGATAGCTGGTTCAGCAACCTGGCCCCAAAACAAAATTTCACGGTTGCACCCGGTCAAAGTGAATTGGTTAAGTTCCCGATCAGCGTACCGTATATGTTCAATAAAGCACTGGTTTGGCGGATTGTTGCAAGAGCTCCCCTCTCCACGGGAGGTGAGGTCAGCGACGGTGAGGAAAATGCTATGCCGGTGCTTACCAACAGAATGCTGGTGACCGAAACGATGCCTTTACCCATGCGTGGTACCGGCACAAAAAATTTCAGGTTTGAAAAACTGATAAACTCGGGAACATCAGGTACTCTTCAGCATTACAACCTGACGCTTGAATACACATCCAATCCCGCCTGGTATGCGGTGCAGGCACTTCCTTACCTGATGGAATACCCTTATGAATGTGCTGAACAAACCTGGAACAGGTATTATGCAAACTCGCTGGCCACTTTTATTTCCAATTCATCTCCCCGTATCAAACAGGTATTTGAAATATGGAAAATAAAAGATACAGCAGCATTAATGAGCAATCTGCAGAAGAACCAGGAACTGAAAGCCGTGTTGCTGGAAGAAACACCCTGGGTTTTGCAGGCAAAGAATGAGTCGGAACAGAAGAAAAATATCGCTTTGCTCTTTGATATGATAAAAATGAGTGAGCAACTGAACAGCGCCTATAATAAACTGAAACAAATGCAGAGCAGCAATGGCGGTTTTGTCTGGTTCACCGGCGGACCGGATGACCGGTACATCACCCAATACATTGTTACCGGCATTGGTCATCTGAAAAAAATAAATGCTTATGCAAAAGGCCAGGATGATAAGCTGAAAGCCATTTTGTCAACCGCCATTCCTTACCTCGACCGGAAGATAAAAGAAGATTATGATGATCTCATCAGGTATAAAGTGAAACTGAACCAGCAGAATATCGGGTATACACAGATCCAGTATTTGTATATGCGGAGTTTCTTCCCGGAATATAAAATAGCAGCTGCTTCACAGACCGCTTATGATTATTATTACAAACAGGCCCAGCAATACTGGGTGGGCCAAAGCAAATACATGCAGGGTATGATCGCGCTGGCATTGAACAGAACCGGTGATTTAAAAAATCCCGCCGCTATTCTTAAATCGCTCAAAGAAACATCCATCACGAATGAAGAACTCGGCATGTATTGGAAAGATCAAAGCGCAGGTTGGTTCTGGTATGAAGCGCCCATTGAAACCCAATCCTTGCTCATTGAAACGTTCCAGGAAGTAGGCAAGGATATCAGAACAGTGGATGACCTCAGAACCTGGTTGCTGAAGAACAAACAAACCAATAACTGGAAAACGACCAAGGCAACGGCGGAAGCCTGCTATGCCTTGTTGCTCCAGGGAACAGAATGGCTGAGCAGCGAACCTGTTGTTGAAATAAAACTCGGGAATAATACAACGATCAAATCAACAGATGTTGAAAAAGAAGCGGGTACCGGTTACTTCAAAAAAGCGATCGGGGGCAAGAACGTAACACCCGATATGGGAAATATATCTGTAACGGTTACTTCTCCGGCTAATAAAGCGGGTGTAACCTGGGGTGGTGTTTACTGGCAATATTTTGAGGACCTGGATAAAATCACTACCGCTTCAACGCCATTAAAACTGGTCAAGAAATTGTTTGTCGAAAAAAATACAGAACGCGGACCGGTGATCACCCCGGTTAATGAAGGGGATGTGATCAAAATCGGCGATAAGATAAAAGTTAGGGTAGAACTACGGGTTGACCGGGATATGGAATATGTGCATATGAAGGACATGCGGGCTTCAGCCATGGAACCGGTGAATGTGCTGAGCAGTTATAAATGGCAGGGCGGACTGGGTTATTATGAAAGCACTAAGGATGCGAGCACCAATTTCTTCTTTAGTTATTTAAGAAAAGGAACTTATGTGTTCGAGTATCCGCTGTTCGTTACCCATGCCGGGAATTTCAGCAATGGTATCACAACGATTCAATGCATGTATGCACCGGAGTTCAGTTCGCATAGTGAAGGAATCCGAATTAAGGTAGAATAAAGCAAAGACTCAAGACTTAATATTCAACAAACAATACACAAGTTGTAACGGGACACTTGAAATTTGAGTCTTGTTTGTTGAGTCTTGAGTCTTTATTTTTGCTCATGCAGGTTGACTATCTGATCATTGGCCAGGGTATTTCAGGCACATGGCTCAGTTATTATTTCCAAAAAGAAGGTAAGAGTTTTCTTGTCATTGACAATAATAACAAGAATGCACCATCGAGAATAGCCGCCGGGATCATCAACCCTGTCACCGGCCGCCGCCATGTCACAGTCTGGATGGCGGAAGAAATACTTCCTTTTGCATGGGATGCCTATTCTGAATTTGGTAAAAGCCTTGGCATGACAGCTATTTCCCAAAAGAACATCATCGATTTTTTTCCCAGTGCACAGATGCGCCTTAGTTTCCGGAACCGTATTGAAGAAGATAAAACATATGTAAACAATTACACCGGACAGGATCAATTCATGCCGCTATTCAACTATGAATTTGGTTGCGGGGAGATCATCCCCGTATATATGGCCCATCTTGAATCTTTGTTGCCGGCCTGGCGGCAGCATTTGAAATCGAAAGACCAGCTGCTGGAAGAAGAATTTGAAATAAGGGAATTAATAATATCAACCGGCAAAATCCAGTACAGGAATATCACGGCTTCCGTAATTATTTTCAGTGATGGGAACGGCAGTGTAAACAATCCATATTTTAAGCAATTGCCCTTTGCTCCCAATAAAGGAGAAGTATTGCTTATTGAAACACAGGATTTACCTAAAGAACGCATATATAAAAAAGGAATGATGCTGGCGCCGCTTGCGGATCCGGATACCTGGTGGGTTGGATCCAACTACGCCTGGGAATTTGATGATCCGGATCCAACCAGTGATTTCCGGGTAAAAACTGAAAAACTTTTACATGAGTGGTTAAAGATCCCTTTCAGCATAATTGATCATTTTTCGGGTATCCGTCCTGCTACATTGGAACGAAGACCTTTTGTTGGCCTTCATCCCTTTTATCCGAATGTCGGTATCTTAAACGGCATGGGTACCAAAGGTTGTTCGTTATCTCCTTTTTTTGCAAACCAGTTAGTGAATCACCTTCTTCATCAAAAGCCCATCATTCCGGAAGCAGATATAAAAAGGTTTTCTAAAACTTTAGCAAGGCCCTGAACACTTTTTCCGGGTTTGGGGGTAAAATACGTTCCTGAATGATCATTAGATTTTATCAATTCATTATTTTTATCCATACCGGCGATAAAGATCCGGTGAAAATTTATGAGCCATTCCAAAGAAACCCTGTACAGCATCCCGGCGCGGTTCCGCAAAATGGAGAATATGCATATTGCCTTCTGGCTGATGAAAGACATCAGCTGGTGTATGATCTGGAAGGAACTGGGCATTGCAATGATCATCCCTACTTTATCGATAGCTATTTGGATTGCCTGGAAAAACCGGCATATCAAATCCGAACTGGCCCATAACCTTGCCATCGTTTTCTGGATCAGCGCCAATGCCTACTGGATGATCAGTGAATTCTTTTCGTTTGACACCATGCCTGTCTGGAAAGATCTTACGGGCAAACACATGGCTTTGATACCATTTACAACAGGAGCATTCATATTACTTTACTACTATGCCGTGCAGCGGCCAAAAGAGATAAGGGAAAAACAGGTGGTGACTATGTAATGATGACCAGGTTCTTTCTTCTGTACTGAACATAGAGACGGCGGGCAAAATAAATGAGCGTAAGGGTGATCATAGCCTGGATTTTATTGGTTTTTCATTTCATACGGACGTTCGGACTTTAAATATAAACAACTAACTACAGATTTGCAAGCCCGGCCAGTTCTTTGTTCAGTATTTTACCGGGTTCCGGGGGATCCTGGTTCAATAATCCTGTCATGGCCACGTACAAACGGGGCATGTCACGGCTGAGTTCTTCCCGATTTTCAAAAAATGTTTCAACACAAACAGCCCAGAATTCATCAAAGTTGGTCGTACTATTATCATCGAGCAGGTGGCTCCTGCCTTCGCGCATAGATCTGAAAACAGGTATCCCTTTCTTTTGAAATATAGCCAGTCGTTCTTTAAACACATGATCATGATGGTCTTCCTGTCCCGGGAGTACATCATAAGAAACGGCATGGGCCATTTCATGAAGGCCTGCATTCAAGCATCTGAATAATATTCAAATCCCTGAAGGAAATAATTCCGTGAAAAATTAATGCTTTCCCGGCTTACATGACCATAATACAAATCACCGTCCCGCAGGATACGGCATTCCCTGCTGACAACATTGATCACAGAAAATAATCCATCAGGAAATTTTTCAGACCGAATGTAACCTGTACAGCCGCCCCGCTGATGACCACGGGGATGTATTCTTCTTCCTGCAGGTAATGATAACGGAACTCTTTCGATAACCCGGATGCAATCGTCCTCATCAAAAAAAAATCAAATCGTCCTGCAAAGAATGGCAATAAGGATTATTCTTTCTTAACCAATGATCATATTGAATTACAATATGGACATTACCTTCTGAACCCGTTTTAAGAATTTTCCTGATTTTTCTTTACCCGCAGAAGCGGGCCTGATGATATAATCATAAACCGTGACAAAAGCAATGAGGGCAACAAACAGGAACTTTTCCCTTTGCGGAAAAAGGAATTGAGGTCTCCTTTACTCCGGCAGGGTTTGATACCCCTGCCACATAGACGTATCAAAGAGTCGGCATAAGGATCACCAACAGGTGTTGAGGGCCTGTTTATCCTGGAATATAAATGGTATCACCCGGTGGCATAAAGGAATTTTCTCATCGAATATAAATGGATACGGCATACGAAAATCAAAACGCCGGGAATAGGCCTCCCTCGTTATCTTTGGGCATCAGAAAATACCTGCTGAAATGTACAGAACACACACCTGCGGCGAATTAAGAATTGAAAACATTGGCAACCGGGCAACCCTGGCGGGCTGGGTGCAAACCGTCCGCAAATTCGGAGCCATCACTTTTGTGGACCTGCGCGACCGCTATGGCATTACCCAATTATTATTCGGCGAAGAATTGAATACCCTCCTCGAAGAAAATCCATTAGGCCGGGAGTATGTTTTACAGGCATCGGGGATCATTCGTGAACGCAGTAATAAGAACCTGAATATTCCCACCGGCGAGATTGAAATAATTGTATCTGAATTTAAGATCCTGAACAGATCGGCCATACCTCCCTTTACCATACAGGATGATACCGATGGCGGAGAAGATCTCCGAATGAAATACCGTTTCCTGGACCTGCGCCGGAATGCGGTAAAGAAAAATATTGAATTACGTTATGCGGTAAACCGGGCAGCCAGGAATTACCTGCACCGGCAGGGATTTATTGATATTGAAACTCCTTTCCTCATTAAATCCACCCCCGAAGGCGCCCGTGATTTTGTAGTGCCATCGCGGATGAACCCGGGACAGTTTTATGCTTTGCCGCAATCGCCCCAGACTTTTAAACAGTTGTTGATGATCAGCGGTTATGATCGTTATTACCAGGTGGTGAAATGTTTCCGCGATGAAGACCTGAGAGCAGACCGACAGCCTGAGTTCACTCAGATAGACTGTGAAATGTCATTTGTTGAACAGGAAGATATCCTGAACATGTTTGAAGGAATGGTGAAATCCATCTTCAAAGAAGTCAAAGGAATGGATTATACCGAAACAGTTCAGCGAATGACCTGGGAGGATGCGATGTGGAATTACGGGAATGACAAACCTGATATTCGCTTTGACATCAAAGTGCTGAACCTGAAAAAACCCGTTACGGTTTATACAGACAAACAAGACCATGCTGAATTGATAAACGGTGCCGGTTTTAAAGTATTTGATGATGCCGAAACCGTATTGGCCATTGCTGTTCCTGGTTGCAGCGAATATAGCCGCAAACAAACGGATGAGTTAACAGAATGGGTGAAACGTCCGCAGATCGGTATGAAAGGTTTGGTATTTATTAAATGTAATTCCGATGGTACATACAAAAGCAGCGTTGATAAATTTTATAATGAAGAAAAGCTGAAAGCCATTGCGGATGCAGCTCATGCAAATGCAGGCGACCTGGTTTTAATACTTGCCGGCGCTGAAGAAAGAACAAGAAAAGCCATCAGCGATCTCCGTATGGAAATGGCCACCCGGCTGGGTTTACGAAAAAATGATGAATTCAAGCTTCTCTGGGTTTTGGATTTCCCTTTATTTGAATATGATGCCGAAGGCAACCGTTGGGTAGCCCGTCATCATCCATTCACTTCACCCAAACCATCGCAGATCGGAACCATGATCAATAATAATCCAGTCATTGAAAATGCAGCAGCATACCTGGAACATCCCTATGCCAATATCAAAGCCAATGCGTATGATCTTGTGCTAAACGGAAATGAATTGGGTGGTGGCTCCATAAGAATATACCAAAGAGAATTACAGGAGAAAATGTTTGAAGCGTTGGGTATGGACAAAGAAGAACAACAGCATAAGTTTGGATTCCTGCTTGGCGCTTTTGAATACGGCGCCCCGCCTCATGGTGGTATAGCATTCGGCTTCGACCGTCTCTGTGCCATCATCGGGGGCAGCGAGATCATCCGTGATTTTATAGCTTTCCCGAAAAACAATTCCGGGAGGGATGTTATGCTGGATGCGCCATCCACGATCGATGAGAAGCAACTGGAGGAATTGCAGATCAGGCTGGATCTGAAAAATTAATCAGGAAAACAGCATTTTCTTCAGCAACATGGCCACCTTCCCGGCATCCGGCAGCATTGCCTGTTCCAGACTTATATTCATCGGCACAGCAGGCAGATTCAATGCACCCATCACTTCTACCGGGGCATCCAATGACTGAAAGCAATTTTTAGAAATTCTTCCTGCCAATGCTTCGGCAAAAGAATTATTCTGTTGTTCTTCCGTAAGCACCAGGCATTTGCCGTGTAGTTTCACTCTTTCAAAAACCAGGTCCTCATCGAGAGGATATAATGTTCGCAGGTCAACTACTTCAATTTGTTTATTGAAACTCTTTGCGGCCGCTTTGGCCCAATACACACCCATACCATACGTAATGACCACACAGCTTTCACCATGATCCATTTTGCTTTTATCAGCCTGCAAAACAATATTGGCTTTGCCGAAGGGAAGAATATAATCCCGGGATGGTTCCGGGGTTTTTGCATCTTCTGTTCCGGGTACTTTACTCCAGTACAAACCTTTATGCTCCAGCATCACCACCGGGTTGGGGTCGTAGTATGCGGCTTTCATCAACCCTTTCATATCCGCAGCATTGGATGGATAAGCGACTTTTAATCCTTTTACAGATAAGACTGTTGTTTCCACGCATCCGCTATGATATGGACCTCCTCCCCCGTATGCACCCGTTGGCACACGGAGTATCATGGATACGGGAAATTTGCCACAACTGAGATAACAACTTTTTGAAACTTCCGTTACCAGTTGATTGAAACCGGGATAAATATAATCGGCAAACTGAACTTCCACCATGGGCTTTAAACCCACCGCACTCATTCCAACAGCAGAACCCACAACATAGGCTTCCTGGATAGCGGTATTAAAAACCCGGTGATCACCAAAGCGGTCGGCCAGTGTTGCTGCTTCACGAAATACACCGCCTAATCTTCTGCCAACATCCTGGCCGTATAAAATGGCTTCGGGGTGATCCTCCATGATCTCCCGGATAGCATACAAGGCCGCATCCACCATGATTATTTTTTCAGCACCGGCCGGATTTCTTTCTCCTTTTTCTTCAGTTACCGGGGTGGGAACAAACACATGCTCTTCCACTGTTGAAGGATCCGGTTCGGGAGATGCAACCGCTTTGGCAAAATCATGCGATACGGTTTCAGCCGCTTCAATTTCTATTTGCAATAAATCCTCTTCTGATACTCCCCTCTCCAGCAATTTCTTTCTTAATTTGGGATACGGGTCATGTGCAAGATGTTTAGCCCAGTCTTCATCTGACCGGTAAAAATCTTTCCGTACTCCGCTGGTATGATGCCCGAGAAGCGGAACCTGTGCATGTACGAGCCAGGGTTCTCTTTCCCGACGAACTAATTCGCAAACCTCTTTCATCACCGAATAAGACTCTTCAAAATCGCTGCCGTCCACCTGAACCCGGTTCATTCCCTTAAATCCCCTGGCATACCTGTATGCATTCATTGCGCGGGCTTCTTCCGCTGTCACGCTGATGCCCCAGTTATTATCCTGCACTAAATAAATAATGGGTAATTGTTTCAGCACGGCGAATTGAAAAGCTTCACTGACTTCCCCCTCTGTTACGCTGGCATCGCCCAGCGAACAAATGACAACCGGCAATTCTCCATGAGTTCCTTTCTTCAATTTATCAGTATCATATTTTTCCAGGTGCTGAACCCCCTGTGCAATACCCGTTGTCGGAATAGCCTGCATCCCCGTAGCGCTGCTCTGGTGAATAATGGTTGGTTTATCATCACCCCGGTAATTGGGATGCGTGTAATATTCCCGGCCACCTGTAAAAATATCCTGGCCCTTTGCCAGCAATTGCAGCATTTGTTCGTAGGGCGTAAAGCCAAGTCCCAGTAAGATACTCTCATCACGATAATACGGGCTGATATAATCCTGTGGTTCCAATTGAAAGGCGGTGGCCAGCTGGATGGCTTCATGCCCCCGTGATGTGGAATGAACATACCTGCAAACAGAACGATTGGCTTCATAGGTCTCGGCCATCACTTTTACCTGGCTCATTATACGGTAAGCCCTGAGTAGTATGTTGTTGTTAATCATTTAAAGTGAAAGTGTATTCAGCAAATTTAAGGGAAAGGCGCGTGGATGATTACGGGTTGCTGGTTCTTCAAATTTGAAAATTCACTGTTGAATAGTCGATGCATTAAAGCAAGTAAAAGGTTCAGGATAACCCGTAACCAGCGATCAGCAACTATGTCTATTTAACTTCCAGTGTAAACATACTGTCGTCCTCTATAAAGGCCTCCAGTTCGTCCCCCACTACCACTTCACCTACTCCTGCAGGTGTGCCGGTAAAGATCACGTCACCGATATTAACGGAAAAATAATTGGAAATATGAGCCACGATCTTATCAAAGCTGTGGATCATATGGGCCGAATTTCCCTGCTGGACCAGTTCCTTGTTCTTATACAGGCAAAAATTAATATCCTTTTTGTTTTTTATTCCTGATAGCGGGATCCATTTCCCGATCACAGCTGAATTATCCCAGGCTTTTGCTTTTTCCCAGGGCAACCCCTTTTCCTTTAATTCATTTTGAATATCCCTGGCAGTAAAATCAATACCGGCCGTGATGGCATCAAAATATTTGGAAGCAAATTTCTCCTGGATATATTTCCCGTTCTTACTGATACGCAATACCAGTTCACATTCATAATGCAGCTCATTGGTAAACTCCGGGTAATAAAAGGGTGTATGCGGTTGCAGCAGGGCGCTCTTGGGCTTCATAAAAATGATCGGCTCTTCGATTATTTCATTGCCCATTTCCTGGGCATGCGCTGCATAATTTCGTCCAACACAAAAAATTTTCATAAACTGGAAGCATTTTGATCAAATACATCGGATACAATATCACCGGATTTGTTCATCCCATATATTCAGGTATCACTATGTCTATTGGATTTTAATCAGCCTGGTGTATTGTTTATGATCTGTACCAGGTAAAAGGCCTTGCCATCATTCCGGCTTTGCTCCCTGCATTTTCACTGAATCCTTGCGGAATCAAACAGGCAGACTGCTAAAGTAAGTAATCAATCTGATTTATCATAGCGAAAAGCTTTGATTATTTACCTGGTTCATGGCGGCTGTAATACCCTGTAAAGCAAAGGTTTCAATTGCATCAACCGCCTTCTCTATTTTTAGTTTCACCAATGGCTCCTCCCCGGTTTTCCATTTACCCAGAACAAAATCGGATTGATGGCCTTTTGGATAATCATTGCCAATACCAAACCTGAGTTTCGGATAATCAGGAGTACCGAGAAATTCCTGCAGGCTTTTTAAACCATTATGACCGGCATCGCTGCCACCGGGGCGGATACGAAGCTTATCCGGGGGCAACGCAATGTCGTCGACGATCACCAGGATATTTTCCCGTGAAATTTTTTCTTTATCCATCCAGTACTTAACAGCTTTACCGCTTTCATTCATATAAGTGGTTGGACAAATACAAACAAACTGCTTTCCCTTCCATTTAATAGCTGAAACGTAAGCCAGCCTGTCTGCCCGGAAACTTCCCCTATGTTTCTGAACAAACGCATTCACCACATCAAAACCGATATTATGTCTTGTATGCGCATATTCATTGCCAATATTTCCCAAACCAACCAGTAAGAATTTCATGGAGGTATTTAAAGATCAAATATCGGTGTAACCCATTAAAAAACCCGTCCTGGCAGGAACGGGTTTCTTTATCAGTAATGCTATTTTACTTTTTCCCTTTCGCAGCAGGGGCGGGTGTTGCTGCAGCAGGTGCACCGGCAGCCGGAGCTGCGCCGGCAGCGGCAGGTGCAGCAGCAGCAGTTCCTGCAGCAGGAGCAGCAGCTTCTTCCTGCTTCAATTGTCTTGTTAATGAAACAGAAGCTACGGGAATGCGGGGAGAATTGAGTATCTCATAATGATCCACCTTGACATCTTCCACCCGGATATTACCATTGAGTTCCACATTATCAACATTCACCTCAATATGTTCTTTCAGGTACCTGGGAAAAGTTTTTACTTTCAGCGATTTCATTTTAATGATGAGCTTTCCTCCGTCTTTCACCCCTTTTGCCACACCGGTGAATTTTAAAGGAATATCTGCGATCACTTTTTTGTCTTCGACCAGTTCAAGCAGATCAATATGGATGAGCTTATCATCCACTTTATCAAACTGCAGGTCTTTTAAAATACAGCGGTAGCTGTTTCCGTCCAGCTTTACTTCGGCCTGCTGGAAATCGGGCGTGTACACCAGTGATCTGAATGCCGCTGCAGGAGCGCAAAAATTGATCTCCTTCGGGCCGCCATAAATTACACCGGGCACCAGTTCCTGAGAGCGGAGTTGCCGGGTGGCT
>CAZQGZ010000068.1:0-16828 GCA_964592935.1 uncultured Chitinophaga sp.
CTCATCCCTTATTTAAAAGCGGCAAAAGAATTAAAGACCAAACCCACCCAGCACAGTGTAAAAATGCTGAGCCAGGAAGGAGTGCATCCCGATATCATTGTTTGCCGGACCGAGAAACCATTATTGCCCGAACTGCGGCGTAAGATCGCTTTGTTCTGTAATGTAAAAATGGAAGCGGTGATTGAAGCGGCAGATGCACCAACGATTTATGAAGTGCCCCTGCTGATGATGCGGGAAAAACTGGATGTGATCTGCATGAAGAAACTGAACATTGTCAATCAACAAGAACCCGAACTGACAAAGTGGAAAGAATTTCTTGATAAATTAAAATACCCGAAGAGCCGGGTCACCATCGGGTTGATCGGGAAATACCTTGAATTGCAGGATGCCTATAAATCGATCCTCGAATCATTTATTCACGCCGGTGCCATGAATGAATGCCAGGTACAGGTGATCAATTTACACAGTGAATTCATTACGGATGACAATGTGGCTGAAAAACTGGCCGGGCTGGATGGATTGCTGGTGGCTCCGGGTTTTGGTCACCGCGGTGTGGAAGGAAAGATCGTGGCGGTAAAATATGCCCGGGAGAACGGTCTTCCTTTCTTCGGAATATGCCTGGGTATGCAAATGGCCGTGATAGAATTCGCAAGAAACGTATTGGGATTAAAGGAAGCCCATTCCACCGAAATGAATCCCGAAACCAAAGAGGCGGTGATCGACCTCATGGATGAACAGAAAAAAGTAACCGCGAAGGGAGGCACCATGCGGCTGGGTTCATACCCCTGCGAGATAAAAGAAAATACACTGGCTTATTCCATTTATGGCAAACCGCTGATCAGCGAAAGACATCGTCACCGCTGGGAGTTCAATAATAAGTACCTGGAACAATTTGAAAAAGCCGGGATGATCGCCAGTGGCAAGAACCCGGGAACCGACCTGGTGGAGATCATTGAGATCCCCGGTCATCCTTTCTTTATTGGTGTACAGTATCACCCGGAACTCAAGAGCACCGTAGAAAATCCTCAACCGCTTTTTGTTCATTTTGTAAAGGCCGCCAAGGCTTATGCCGAAAAAAAAACCGAAGTGAAAAATCCGCTTTTACAGAGTGAAATGATTTAACGAGTCGGGAGTCAATAGTCGGGAACCAAACCCTGCTAATTAATGATTTTTTCCCAATTCAGAGATCCTGACTCCCGACTCCAAACTCCCGACTCTTGACTCAGAAATCCTATCTTTGCCCCTCCTTAAAATTTACCCCGAATGAAGTTTGACCGTAATACCGTGATCGGTTTTGTGATACTGGCCCTTTTGTTCTTTGGTTATTTCTGGACCACCAGCCGGGAACAGGAAAAAGTGCGTAAACAAAGATTAGCGGAACAGCAGGTTCAAAAAGCCAAAGAAGATTCTATTGCCAAACTCAGGAAACCGGTTGAGGATTCATTGAACAGAGTTACTGATTCCGTTGCAAGGATCAAAAACGCCGGGTCTTTCCAGGGAGCTGCAGACACGGTTGAAAGAACGAGGATCCTGGAAAATGACCTGATCCGGGTAACCCTGACCAATATGGGCGGACAGGTGAAAAAGGTGGAATTAAAAAAATACCGGGGAATGGACAGCAACCTGGTAAGACTCGCAGGTACTGATTTTGATAAATTATCTTACCGGATCTCTACAGGAGATGTTAACGGAACTGCGGAAACGGGTGATCTCCTGTTTCCGCAAATTGATTCGGCAACGAATACAGATGGCAGTAAAAAGATCTCTTTCACGTTATCGGCCAAAGACAGCAGCGGCACTTCCATCACCCATGAATTCATTTTGAAAAAAGATGATTACATGGTTGATTTCAACATCCGGGTAAACGGTGCCAATAAATTATTCTCAGCAGGAGATATGAATCTTTCCTGGCAATATGCGGCGGCGCAGCAGGAATCAGATATCTCCTATGAAAAACAAAATACGCAGGTGGGTTATATCAAAGATGGCAGTTTTGATTACCATACCATTGGCCGTAAAAGCAAAAAAAATTTTGAAGAGACAGTAAAGTGGCTGGGGGTAAGACAACGTTTCTTTTTTACCGCATTGATTGCCCGTGATAAATTTTCTTCCGGCACCATGGAATGGACCATACCACCGGATACGGCAAAGACCATTGTCCGTTCAACCGCCAATATGAAAATTACGGTTCCAGCAGGTTCTCCTTCAGTAATTCCATTCAGCATTTATTATGGTCCATCGGATTATCATATCCTGAAAAAATATGATCTCAACCTGGAAAAACTGGTCAACCTGGGACAAGGGATGTATGCGTTTGTCAGGCCTTTGAATAAGTTTGTCATTCTGCCCATCTTCGATTTTATGAAGGGCCTCACCGGTAGCCTGGGCCTGGCCATTGCTCTACTGACCATTTTTATTCGTCTGATCATCTCCCCGCTCACTTATAAAAGTTACCTGAGCGGTGCCAAAATGAAAGCATTGCGGCCGGAGATAGCCAAATTAAAAGAAAAACACGGAGATGACCGGCAGGCCATGAGTATGGAGCAGATGAAATTGTTCCGGGAAGCGGGTGTAAATCCACTCGGCGGTTGTATCCCTGCTTTGCTGCAGATACCGATCTTCTTTGCCCTGTTCAGCTTTTTTAATTCTGAAGTTGCTTTACGCGGCGCTGACTTTCTTTGGTCAAATGATCTTTCTGCTTATGATACCGTGATAAAATTCGGTGTTAATATTCCATTATTGGGCAGTCATCTCAGCCTCTTCAATATTACTGCGGTCATAACCAGTTTTCTTATTTCCGTGTACAGCATGAGCATGTCTCCCGACCAGAGCAACCCGGTCTTGAAATACATGCCATATATTTTCCCCGTATTTCTTTTGTTTTTCTTCAACAGGCTGCCCTCGGCGCTTACCTGGTATTATACGGTCTCCAATATTATTACACTGGCTCTTCAATTTGTGATACAGAATTATATTATCGATCACGATAAAGTTCTTGCCAAAATTGAAGAAGCCCGCAAGAAGCCAAAAACAAAGTCCAAATGGCAGGAAAGGATGGAACAAATGCAGGAACAGCAAAAAAAGATGAAGGAAATGCAGCAAAAGAACCGGCGTTAGGAGACCGGAACAGAGTTCCGGCCCAAGCAACGGAACGAAGTTCCGTTGCCCGTTAAATTACTCCTAAGAAAACCACCGGTATAGTATAAAACAAGGTTTTTTCACTCCATTGGCACAACAATGAGAAGTTTGGTACCGGGCTGCAACTTATTGGTTAATTTGGCACGTCTTTTACTATATAAAGACAGGAGATATACAAACAATGAAAATCATTTATAAAATAGTTTTTGGGTTTATTGCCGGGCTGATTTCTATTTCATTAACAGCTCAGCAAAGGCTGACAGAAGCTACCATAACCTATGACATCGTGATCAACACCAATAGCAGTAAACCGGAGGTTGCTGATCTGCTGGACGGTGCTACCAATATAATTTACCTGAAAGGAAATTCAAGCCGTTCGGAAATGATCAGTCCGCTCGGAACACAGGCCACCATCATGGATGGCAAAACCGGGGATATTACCGTTCTGAAAAATTATGGTGAACAGAAATATATGATCAAATTGACCCCGGAAAACTGGAAAGAATCCAATAAAAAATACGATGGCATCAGCTTTACCTACCTGAACGAATATAAAATGATTGCCGGGCGCAATTGCCAGAAAGCGATCGGCAGACTCCGGGACAGCACGACCTTTACCGTTTTTTTTACAAGGGAACTGGTACCGGTGAACAAGGATTTTGAATACATCAATAAGTTCCTGCCCGGTTTAGCCATGCAGTATGAAGCAGTACAGGGCAAAAAGATCCTGACCTATACCGTTTCCAGCATCAACTTCAACCCGGTGTTGCAATCAAAATTTGATCTTCCCAAATCGGGTTACCGTGTAATGACTTATGAAGAAAGTAAACGAGGCGGAAATTAATTCCTGCGGAATTGCCTGTTGCTGATATCAATTTTTACATTACCCAGAAGTGCCTTCTTTTTTAAAGGAACAATATAGGTTGTGTTTCCTTTTTGCAGGGTGACAACTGTATTCAGTTGGATATATCTCTTCTCAACTGTGTTATTGATGACCTGGTTACCCCGGAAAGAATAACCGGACCTGAGTGTGAATGAACCCGGCTTTAAAGAAGTTCTGTTGGTCAGCAAAGAAGATTTTGGCACACCGGATTTTGCTTTTCCATCACCCAATGTGGCATAAGCTGCGGCAGATACAACCAGTAAAAGGATCACTGATAATTTCCTGCCCAGAATTCTCCATATAGTCAGCTTGGGGTGGTTCATCGATACAAAAATAATGACAAATAAGAATATAAAACAAACCGTTTATCCAGAACTTTAATACTTCATTAACGTGAAAGATGGAAAAATGTTTCGCAGGGTTGGCAGAGAAATTTGTTTATTTTGCACATATGGGGAAAAGAATTCTCAAAATCAGCCCGATTTTTTGACTTAACTTGTTGGAAGTTACCTATTTCAGAGGGCTAAAACCCCGATAATACCGGGTTTGCTGGCTCGCTCTTTAAATCCCGAAGCTTTCGGGACTTAGTTCACCAAATGTCCGGAATACATGAAAGAAAATCCATACCGGGAAGACCGGGACAAAATCAGGGAACTTCTCAGGCAATATGAAAACCTGAAAAACGGGCGTCAACACACTTATATTGAAGAAGAATCATTTGAGAAGATCATCGATCATTTCCAGGAAAAAGAAGATCTCGGGAAAGCCATGGATGCAGCCATATCAGGCTGTGAACAATACCCCTATTCATCCCTCCTGCTTATAAAAAAAGCGGATCTCCTGCTGGCCAACCGCCGGTACAGGGATGCGCTTGATATCCTGGAAAAAGCTTCCATGCTGGACGGAGGTGATATCAATCTTTATATTTTAAAGACCGATGCTTACCTGGCTTTGGACCAGCCGGAAAAAGCGGTTGCATTGCTGGAGGAAGCGCTTGGTTTGTTTGAAGGCGAGGAAAAACTGGAATTGCTTTTTGAACTGGCCGATGTCTATGATGATTACGAAGATTTTGACAAGGTATTTGACTGCCTGAAAATGGTTCTTGAAGATGACCCAAACAATGAGGAAGCCCTTTACAAGATCTGTTTCTGGACCGATTTCACCGGTCGAAACGAAGAGAGTATCCGCCTACACCAGCAGATCATAGATGATTATCCTTACAATGAACTGGCCTGGTTTAACCTGGCAGCAGCATACCAGGGAGTCAAATTATATGAGAAAGCCATCGATGCCTACCAATATGCCATCACCATTGATGAGAAATTTGACTATGCCTACCGCAATATGGGTGATGCATATATCAGGCTGCGCAAATACAAGGATGCCATCGAAGTATTGGAAAAAGTAAATGAACTTGCCAAGCCCGAAGATGTAATCCTGGAAGCGATCGGCCATTGTTATGAAAGACTGAAGAATTTTGCACAGGCCCGTATCCATTACCGGAAAGCTTCACACCTGAGAAAAGATGACAGCAGGTTGTTTTATAAAATCGCATGTACCTATTATCATGAAGGACATTGGGAAAATTGCCTGAAGCAACTGGAGATAGCATTGAAGATTCACCGTCATAACCCGGACTATAACCTGCTGGCCGGCGAGTGCCAAATGAATGCAGGATTTATTAAAGACGCTATTCAATATTTTTCTAACGTGGTAAGGATCCGGCCCCGGAATAAAGCCGGGTGGGAAGCGCTGATCCGTTGTTTATTCAAAGCTGAATATTTTGATGAGGCGTTGGAACAAACCGACGCAGCCCTGGTCGTTACCGGCGGCAAGCCTTTATTCAGTTTTTATAAAGCAGCCGCTTTATTCTCCCTGGGAAAAACAAAAGAAGCCATTCTGCAACTGGAAACGGCTATGGAAATAGCCCCAAGACTTCTGAAAAAGTTTATTGAACTCAATCCCGCCATCCTGCAAAACCAGTTTGTCGTAGATGTGGTGGCAAGATTCAAACGTAAAAGATCCATCTGAAACTGGTAGCTTGTTGCTGGTTTCTGGTTACTGGTTGCTGGTTTCCTAATGAACGCAATGAACCTGGCAAATCGAAATAACCAGTAACAAGAAACCAACAACCAGATCAGCATAATTCTGCAGTTTACTCCCTATTTTTGTTTCATCCGCTGAAGCTTTAGCGTAGGCGGACCGCCTTTATTAATATTGACATTAAAACCGACCATGCATGAATTTTCATCTGACCCAGATACCCGAAAGAACCGTAAAGCCCCGGCAATCCGGACTGACCATGGTGATGGATAAGGGTTTAAGCGCTGAAGAGGCCAGGAATTTTATGAGTGCAACACATCCTCATGTAGATATTGTAAAACTGGGCTTTGGTACTTCATTCGTCACTCCAAACCTGAAAGACAAACTGGAAATATACCGTTCCTATGATATCCCGGTGTATTTCGGCGGCACTTTGTTCGAAGCCTTCCTGATCCGTAACCAGTTTGATGACTATATTAAAGTGTGCAAAGATTTTGGCATCCGTTATATGGAAGTGAGTGACGGGTCCATCAATATTCCCCATGCCGAGAAATGCGGTTATATTGAGAAGCTGACCAAACACGGAACGGTTTTAAGCGAAGTGGGAAGCAAAGATGCGGCACATATCATCCCCCCCTATAAATGGATCGAACTGATGAAAGCTGAACTGGAAGCCGGTTCCAGCTATGTGATCGCCGAAGCCAGGGAAGCGGGAAATGTTGGTATTTATCGCGGAAGCGGAGAAGTAAGAGAAGGTCTTGTCCAGGAAATATTAACCCAGATACCAACTGAAAAGATCATCTGGGAAGCTCCTCAAAAGGCACAACAATTATACTTTATTGAACTGGTTGGCTGCAATGCCAACCTGGGAAATATTGCCCCCGCTGAAGTGATACCCCTTGAAACCATGCGGATCGGGCTTCGCGGTGATACATTCAGTTTGTACCTTGATAAAAAAGAAGCCTGATGCGGCTGTTTGGACTTATTGGTTATCCCCTGTCTCATTCTTTTTCTGAAAAATATTTTACCAAAAAGTTTGAGCGGGAACGGTTAAGGGATTGCCGGTATGAATTATTTCCTATTCCGAATATTAATGAGTTAACCGGAATCCTGATCAGGCATCCTGAACTGGAAGGATTGAATGTTACCGTGCCTTATAAACGGCAGGTGATTTCATTTCTTCATTCCGCATCCAATATTCCTGCAGGCATCCATGCCTGCAACTGCATTTATATCCGGGAAGGAAAACTGGTTGGCTACAATACTGATATCATTGGCTTTGAAAGAAGCTTTACCCCCCACGTAAAGTATCACCAAAGAAAAGCATTGGTATTGGGCAATGGCGGGGCTGCAGCCGCCGTTGTATTTGTTTTAAAAAAATTAGCCATTGATTATCTGATCGTGAGCCGGCAGCTTCATCATGATTCTTCCGTTACATATAAAGACATCAATGAACAGATGATGCTTGAATATAACATCATCATCAACACCACCCCATTGGGCATGTTTCCCGATGAAAATACATGTCCCGACATCCCCTATCACCTGGTAACGGAGAATCATTTGCTTTACGACCTGGTATATAACCCGGCAAAGACCCTGTTTCTGCAAAAAGGAGAAGAACAGGGCGCAGCCATAAAGAATGGAGAAGAGATGCTCATGATACAGGCAGAAGAAAGCTGGAAGATCTGGAATGCGGAATAATCATTTTATTTTTATAGATATACCAAACCCCAGATCATGTTAAAAGACTCAATATATCAACACACAACCAACAAGACTCAAGTGTTCGTGGTTGCTAAAGCCTGAAAGTTCAGGATTGTCTTTAACCTGCCTGAGTCTATTTATTTTAATGTAAATCCTTCCAGGAACTTAGTATTGAAATCCCCGCTGCGGAAACGTTCGTCCTGCATGAGCTGCAGGTGGAACGGAATAGTTGTTTTAATTCCCTCAATGACATATTCGCTTAATGCACGGTACATGGTTTGAATGGCCTCCTGTCTTGTTTGTGCAATGGTGATGAGTTTGGCAATCATAGAATCATAATATGGCGGAATAACATAACCTGCATATACATGACTGTCTACCCGCACACCATGTCCGCCCGGCTGGTTGAGTGAAATGATCCTTCCGGGTGAAGGACGAAAATCGTTATAAGGATCTTCGGCATTGATGCGGCATTCGATAGCATGATTCTGCGGGAGGTAATCCTGGCCCGAAATTTTTTCTCCCATGGCAATTTTGATCTGCTCTTTGATAAGATCGAAATTGATCACTTCTTCGGTAACACAATGCTCCACCTGGATCCGGGTATTCATTTCCATGAAATAGAAGTTGCGGTTCTTATCCACCAGGAACTCCACGGTACCTACGCTTTCATAATTAATGGCGCCGGCAGCCTTTTTAGCTGCTTCTCCCATTTTTTTCCGGAGATCATCTGTCATAAACGGAGAGGGAGATTCTTCCACCAGTTTCTGGTGGCGGCGTTGTATGGAACAATCCCTTTCACTCAAATGACATACCGTTCCGTATTGATCACCTGCCACCTGTATCTCAATATGACGGGGTTCTTCCACAAATTTTTCCATGTAGATGCCATCATTTTTGAATGATGCAGCCGCTTCCGCTTTCGCCGTATCATAAGCTTTTTCGAGCTCACTTTCCTCCCACACAATTCTCATTCCTTTTCCTCCGCCACCTGCTGTTGCTTTTAAGATGACGGGATAACCCATATTCTTTGCAATGCCTTTTGCTTCATCCAGGCTTTGCAATAATCCTTCACCACCGGGTACCACGGGCACACCGGCTTTAATCATGGTTTCTTTTGCGGAGATCTTATCTCCCATTGAACTGATCATATCCGGTGTGGGGCCAATAAATTTTATTCCATGATCGTTGCAGATCTGGGAAAATTTTGCATTCTCAGCCAGGAAACCATAACCGGGATGTATGGCATCTGCATTCGTAATTTCTGCAGCGGCCATGAGGTGGGCAATATTGAGATAGGAATCCGCACTTTGCGGCCGGCCAATACAAACAGCTTCGTCAGCAAATTTTACATGAAGACTGTCCCTGTCGGCCGTGGAATAAACAGCAACTGTTTTAATCCCCATTTCACGGGCGGTACGGATGACACGGAGGGCTATTTCTCCCCTATTTGCAATTAATATTTTTTTGAACACGGTGAAAAATTAATAATTAATAATTAATAATTCCGGGAAGACTGCATTACCTGAATTAAGAGGGTTCTACAAGGAACAGGGGCTGATCATATTCAACCGGGGAAGCATCCTCCACCAGCACTTTTACAATTCTTCCCTTTACCTCGCTTTCAATTTCATTAAAAAGTTTCATGGCTTCAATGATGCATACCACTTTACCGGGTATGATGTCCGTTCCCACATCCACCAGGTTGGGTTTGTCGGGTGATGATTTGCGGTAAAAAGTTCCGATCATCGGGCTTTTGATGGTAATCGTATTCGTTGATACCGCTTCAGCAGATTTCGGTTTTTCTGCAGAAGAAGCGGGGGTTTGTTGCTGGTTGCTGTTTGCTGGTTGAGAAACTGCGACCGGAACCGGGGCAGCCTGAACCGGTGCCGCAGTCAGCATCTGCGTTACATGTTCCTCTTTTTGTTTTATCGTGATCCGGAAATCTTTTTGCTCCACGGTCAATTCTCCAATATTGGATTTGTTGATCATTTTGATCAACTCCTGGATTTGTTTATAGTCCATATTTTTCAATTTAGTAGTCGTTTTGGTTTTGGCAGAATACCTGCGTTTGAAACAGGGCTAAGGTAATGAAAACGTAATGAGAAAATCAATGAAATTTTGATGATTTTGGTTCGAAATGACCCAAAATCTCATAAAAAAAGCCCAATTCAGGGTAAAATCGGGCCATTTCTAATAAATTTTAAAAACTATTCTTTCACTCTTTCTACATACTCACCCGTTTTGGTATTTATCCGGATCAACTCGCCTTCGTTGACAAACAAAGGCACACCAATCGTACCGCCGGTCTCGAGGGTGGCAGCTTTTAATGTTCGGGTTGCGGTATCACCTCTTAAGCCCGGTTCAGTATACGTTATTTTCAGAACGATCTTATCGGGTAATTCAGCCCCAAGCACCTGGTCATTTTCGGTATTGATCAATACGCCGACTTCCTGCCCTTCTTTAAGATACTGGGGTGCATCAATTGTAGATTCCTGGAGAGCGACCTGTTCAAAAGTCTCATTATCCATGAAGTTGTACCCCGTGTCATCTTTATATAAAAACTGGTAGTAACGTCTTTCGACTCTTACCGGGTAAATCGTATCCCCGGAGTTCCATGTTTTTTCTATCGACCGGTTATTATCCACACCCTTCAGTTTGGCCCATACTTTAGCGGCGGCGCGGGCGGTTTTATTCTCGCCGAATTCCACCACCGTATAAAGACTTCCATCCAGGTTAATGATCATTCCCCTGCTGATATCTGCTGTTGTTGCCATTTAGTAAAGCTTTGAGCTGTTAGCTATTAGCCGTTGGCTATTAGCGTGAGCTGTATAGAAAATTATTTTAAGGCGGCAAAGATAAGGCAGGGATGGTTGGCGGCAAAGGGAATTCAGGATTGATTTTTGTAAAAATCAACCTCCTTAAATCCAAATTCGTCTTACCCGGGTAGTTAATAAATATTCCCTTTTCTTTGAGCAATGAAAAAATATTTTATTCTCATTGTCCTGGCCGCAATTGCAATAACAGTCTTTCCGCAGAATGATTCAATACAACCTCCTTATAAAAAAGTGCCTGTATTTCCTCCCTTAAAACTGGTACTGCCCGGGAATGCTGTTTTTACAAAAGATGATCTTCCCAAAAAGAAACCGGTGATGCTGATGGTCTTCAGCCCGATGTGCGAACATTGCCGGCATGAAACGGAAGAGATCCTTAAAAACTTTGACCAATTCAATAATTCAGTAATTGTGATGGCCACCATGATGCCCTATGATTCCATGATGAATTTCCGGGAAAAATACAACCTGGCTTCATTTAAAAATATCATCGTGGGACAGGATACCCAGTTCTTCCTCCCGGGTTTTTATATGATGAACAACCTTCCCTTCCTGGCATTTTATGACAGGAAAAGGAAACTTATTTCAGCTTTTGAAGGGACCATGCCCGTTGAACAGGCTGCTGCAGAACTTCAGAAACATTCCTTGAAAGAATAAAGCAGGAATCACGACCACTTCTGAAAGACCCTCATGGACTATCCATGTTAATCTTTTCGAAACAAAATTATTTTGCTTCCTGATCTACCTCATATCCTGACAACACAAACTCCTTATTTTTGCCTGCCTTCCATAATCCCCGTAGGTTCGGGACGACGGGAGGCGGCATAATACATTCCCTCATTTTATAAAATTATTATTATGAAAATAACTGTTGTAGGCGCCGGAGCCGTTGGTGCTACCTGTGCTGATAATATTGCCCGCAAAGAACTGGCTACCGAACTCGTTTTGCTTGACATTAAAGAAGGACTGGCAGAAGGCAAGGCGCAGGATATGATGCAAACCTGCACCCTGCTTGGTTTTGATACAAAAGTGACCGGCAGCACCAATGATTATTCAAAAACCGAAAACAGTGATGTAGTTGTCATTACTTCGGGCATCCCCCGTAAGCCGGGTATGACCCGGGAGGAACTGATCGGAACCAATGCCGGAATTGTGAAAGGTGTTTGTGAAAACATACTAAAACATTCTCCCAATGCAATCATTGTTGTGATCAGCAACCCGATGGATACAATGACTTACCTGGCATTGACATCAACCGGTCTGCCCAAGAACAGGATCATCGGTATGGGCGGTATACTCGACAGCAGCCGTTTCAAATATCAGTTGAGCAAACATTTGGGCTGCAGTCCATCCGATCTGAACGCAGTTGTTATAGGCGGACATGGTGATACCACGATGATCCCCCTGATCAGGCTGGCCACCTGGAACAGCGTACCTGTTACAAAATTTTTATCCGCTGAACAACAAACACAGATCGTGAACGATACCATGGTTGGCGGCGCTACATTGACCAAATTACTTGGCACCTCGGCCTGGTATGCACCGGGTGCTGCAGGACTGGCATTAGTAGAAGCTATTGTCCGTGATGAAAAGAAACTATTTACCTGTTGTGTTGCCCTGGATGGTGAATATGGTCAAAAAGATATTTGCCTCGGCGTACCCGTTGTCATCGGGAAAAACGGATGGGAAAAGATAATTGACTTTGGTTTGAATGAAACCGAACAGGCTGCTTTTAATAAAAGCGCAGAAGCCGTGAGAAGCATGAATGATGTATTGAAGACGCTTTAAGCTTGCCAAAAGAAACCGTAAAGGATCTCCTGAAATTTTTAAACCCTTTCCCGGAAAAGATCAGGGAAAATGCTTTATGGCTGCGGGATTTTGTATGGGATCTTTATCCGGATTGTAATGAACTCATTTATGACAACAATAATTCCTTAGCATTCAGTTGGTCCCCATCTGATTAATAGGGTGATACTTTATGCAGCATTGCCGTTGGCCGAACAAGCCATAATGTTCATTTCGGGCTTTACTGGGGATCCAGGATCAGTGACCCTGAAAAAAAACCGATCGGTGCCGGCAATCAATCCGCTATATCCTTGTTCCGGAAATGTAGAGATTCCCAAAAAAATATATCAAGGCTTCTGCTGAAAGAAGCCTATTCTTAATCAATGGGAAAAATGAAAGCAGGTAATACGGTGCATGGAGTCAGCCCTGTAAAATCCGTTTCTGCCAAAAAGGAGTTGAGTGTCTTTTTTCAGTAGCTTTATATGCTTTAAAGATAATCTAATCTGTGAAGAGGGTTATTTTATACCTGTGCATTATTGCTCTCATCCAAACCGGATGTAATGATATCGAATTAAATAAAACATCTGTAAACGGGCCTTCAAAGAAGATACTGGTTGATGCTTCTCATGATGGCGGCGGCTGGTGGTTTCCACAAGCATTCAGTTATTCTGCAGGCCTTCCGCACCAGGGCAAGGCAATGGCTGATCTTTTGAAAAGCAGTGGATTCACGGTGGATGAACTTCCAAGCTATACCTTAATCACTGATTCCATACTAAATCAATACGACAAAGTAATAAGAGCGGGTAACTATGGCAATTATCAGTTATCAGAACTCCAGGCCTATGATCACTTCTTAAACCGGCCTTCTTCATTATTTCTGATCTCAGAATACCTGCGGCCCGGTGAAATTGACCCGTTGTCAGAAAGGCTGGGTATAATTTTCCAGGGATGGTATTACGGTAATGTTGATTCTTTCTCCATCCACTCAATAACACAGGGAGCAACTCCATTCTATTTTAATGCCGGCTCTGCTGTTATTAATACAGGAACGAATCCAAACATCAAAGTTCTGGGCTGGTTGTCCCACAACAGTAATCTTCCGGTAATGGGCATCCTTAATCATCCACTTTCAAGAATTTTTTTCATTGGGGAAATCAATGGTATTGAATCTTTACCCCAGCCCATGACGAACAATATGATTCATTGGTTATTTGAATAGAGACTATATCGCCATTCTTTTAAAGAACAATACCTTAATTATATCAGCAGTCATAACATATAGAATAAGAATACCGGCAATGATACCCAGCATGCTGAAGGGGGGCACCGCGAACCCAAGCTCGCCTGCAAACGGGGTAAAAGGAAGTACCACGGTAATAACAAATGCCAGGACACTCAGACCGATCATTAATTTACCCGGGACGCTTTTTAATAATGACCTGTGCGTTCTCACCACAAACAGTATCAGCAATTCGGTACAGATGGATTCAATGAACCACCCGGTGTGAAACATTTCGGCCGACTTATATAATTTATACAACGCAAAAAAAGTAAGGTAATCAAACACCGAACTGTGCAGCCCAAATACGATCATGAAATTCCTGAGCAGTTTGATATCCCATTTCTGTGGCTTCTCCAGGTCGGCTTTATCCGTATTGTCCTTTGCAACGGCCATGTACGGAAAATCAGTTAAAAAATTCGTCATGAGAATTTGTTGGGGCAGCATAGGCAGAAACGGCAGGATCAGCGAAGCGCCTGCCATACTGAACATATTACCGAAAGTCGCACTGGTATTGGTATAAATATATTTGAGTGTATTCAAAAAGGTTCTTCTTCCTTCCATGATGCCGGCATTCAGTACAGCAAGGTCTTTTTCCAGCAAAACCACATCGGCCGCTTCTTTGGCCACATCCACCGCGTTGTTGGTGGAAATACCAACATCTGCAGCATTAATGGCAGCCACATCATTGATGCCATCACCCATATAAGCTACTGCATTACCCGCTTTGCGCAATGCTTTTATAATGCTTTCTTTTTGTTGCGGCTCGATCTCGGCAAATACATCGGCCATCTTCACTTTTAATACTAAAGCCTCCGGGCTCATCTTGCTGATCTCCGTCCCTGATACGACAACTGCTTCCTGCATACCAATTTTTCCAGCCATATAGGCAGCCACCAGTTTATTATCACCGGTGATGATCTTCAGTCCAACCCCATTTCTTTTTAATTGGCTGATGACTTCTATTACTCCTTCTTTGGGCGGATCAAAAAACAAAACAAAGCCTGCAAAGATCATATTCAATTCATCATCCCGGGTAAAAGGCCTGTCTCTGTCCGTCAATTTATAACAAACACCGATGGTTCTGAATCCCTGGTTGCTGTATTGAAAATATAAGTCTGCAATTTTTTCTTTGTACCCGGATTCCAATGGTGTAACGCTTCCATCTGCCAGCAATACCTTATCGCAAACAGCTATAATGGCATCTGCTGCCCCCTTGGTTATGAACAGGTGTTCCTTGCCGTTTGATACACATACACTCAGGCGTTTCCGGATAAAGTCATAGGGAACCTCATCCGTTTTGATATAATCACCGGCAGAAACATTCTCCATATACCGCAAGGCTTCATCCATCGGGTTGGCAAAACCCGTTTCAAAACTGGCATTCAGAAAAGCAAATTGCCTGACTTTATCATCTTCTATTCCTTCTGCATTAACAATGGATGACACTTCCAGCACTCCTTCTGTCAGCGTGCCTGTTTTATCCGAACAAAAAAGATTGATCTCGCCGAGATTCTGAATGGAGGATAATTTTCTTACGATCACTTTCTGTTGTGCCATTCTTTTGGCTCCCGCTGACATCGCAATAGTCATGATGGCGGGTAAAAGTTCCGGAGCCATTCCTACTGCCAGGGCCAACCCAAATAAAAGTGAATCCATTAATGGTCTGCCGAAGTATATATTCACTGCCAGTATGACCAGGGCAAGCACAATAGTAATCTGCATTAAGAGGAATCCGAATTTCCGGATACCTTTTTCAAAAGCAGTTTCATCAGCAGGCCGGGTGATGCTTGCAGCAATATTTCCGAATACAGTATCTTTTCCAGTCAGGACAGCAACCGCTTTTGCTGTACCACTGACAACGCTGGTCCCTTCAAACAATGTATTGGTACGTTTTGAAAGTCCGGTGTCTGCAGGAACAGCGCCGGTTGCTTTTTCAGCAGGGAATGTCTCCCCGGTAAGCGTTGCTTCATTAACATGCAGATCTTTTTCTTCTATCAATAAACAATCGGCAGGAATAATGTCACCGGCAGCAAATTCCAAAATATCCCCGGTTGTTATTTCTTCAGTGAAAACTTCGGTCAAACTGCCATTCCTGTATACTTTGACTTTTGTTCGGATGATCGATTTTAATTTTTCCACTGCCTTACCGGCATGGAGTTCCTGTACAAAACTTACAATACCTGTTGCCAGTAAAATAAACAGGATAATAAACACATCTGAGGTTTCACCCAGGATCGCTGAAAGTATAACGGCAGCAACGAGTAATAAAGTAAGCGGACTTTTAAACTGGGAAAGAAATAAAAGGATATTCCGGGCCCCCGGTGATCTTTGCTTTTTTCTGCTACTGCCAGCAGCCAGTCTTTTTGCCGCCTCATCGCCGGATAAACCTGACATGCTGGTCTTTAGTTCAGTAATCACTTCCTGCGGTTCATATTGCCAGAAATGCTGAATATCCATGTTGATGCTTCCCCTGCAAGTTATTGATAAGACCTCACCCAAAAAAGGATTAACAACCACTTAACTGCAAAATTCCAAATGTTGAAAATGTTTATACAACCTTTATTCCCGGATTTGCGACTTTTGTAACGTGATATGAAAAAAATTTTACAGTTTATCATACTTATATGCCTTTCTTCTCCGCTTTTTGCCCAGAAAGTGGACAGTATTTATTTTCACCTCTACACCGACAGCCTGAAGAAAGGGCAACACAATTATATCAACGTGGATGGCAAACTTTCCAATGGCCGCTGGTTACCTCTTACCGAAAAAGAGGTGATGTTCTCCTGCCCCCAGGCAAAATTTGAAGGGAATGAACTGATCATACCCTCCGATTTTAAAGAAGAAAGAGTAACAGTCACTGCCGTACTGAGATCAAATCAGCAGATCGTCATTGAAAAAACGATCTGGATCAAGAAAATACCCGATGATGAATGGCTGCCGTCAAAAGATGATGTATTGAAAGGGAATTCTCCGAAAAGAAATAAAGGGAAGAACTAGGAATCTCATGCCTATTCATTATTGATTATTAATTATTAATTATTGATTATTTCCTCCCCTTATCTTTGCGGCGGCAGGTCTTACACGACCAGCTCCTGCTGAACCCTCCCAGGGCCGGAAGGCAGCAAGAGTAGGTGGTTGAGCGGTGCGATGTAATAA